>CAZNWW010000160.1:1035-6833 GCA_964576155.1 uncultured Myxococcales bacterium
GATCGAGGTCGTCCTGGATGCCCTCGTCCGCGATGGCGATGACCTCCTCGAAGATGTTGATGAGCTGCATGTGGATGCCGTTGGTGTGCCGACTCTTCTCGATGAGCGCTGCAGCGTCGCTTGCGACGGCCTCGAACTTATCGGCAGGGGCGCCGCACTTGGGGCAGGTCGCCGGGGCGGATTCGCCGTCGTGGATGTAGCCGCATACGGTGCACTTGAACATGAGGTCCTCCTACCGGTTCCACCGGGGTTCCAGAGATTTTGGATGATCGTAGTCTCAAAGGGATCCATGTCAAGGTGGAATCCCGGGGCCCGTAGCCCTGCTTTATGATAGACTCCCGAGCAATCTTCAGGAGGGTGGAATGGAGCTGGATGTCACGAGCCTGAGTAAAGACGCTGCGCCCTTGGTGCGTGCGTTGGTGGAGCCGTTCACTTCGCGTGCCGATGACATGGGCCTTGCCGCCGTGCTGGTCTGGGGTTTCGGGGCAGCGCCGGATTACAGGAAAGGTTGGGATGGTGTGGAGGTCGCCCTGGTCTTCACCGGCACGCCGCCCCTGAAACCTGAGGTTCTGACCGGGGTCGGTCGCCTCCCCGCTGGCAAACGGGCCGCGTTCGCGCCCCCCCTGATCCTGACCCTGGATGAGATCCGATCCTCCCTGGATGTATACCCCGTGGAGTTTCTCGCTATCCGTGAGACTGGACGGGTGGTGGCCGGTGTGTTGGACCTTGAGGAGGTCTTCCCCGTCTCCTCGAAGGATCTGCGTGCGCAGGCGGAGCGGGAGTGGCGGGGGATCCTCTTCCACGCCCGGGCAGCGCTCCTTGGTAGCGGCGGCGCGCCCAGGGACCTCGCAGAGATAGCGGTGAGTGGTGCAGATCGTCTGCTGGACCTCGCCAGGGCCACCACGGTGGTGTTGGGTGGATCTGCGGCCGGCACCGTCGAGGCTGTGCTGGCCGCCCTGGAGGAGACCTCGGGGCTGGATCCGGCGCCCCTGCTTGAGCTGCTCGTCCTCCGTCGGGCCCCGAAGCCTCGCCTCGAGGCGGTCGCGTTCGAGCGTCTCCTCACCTGGATCGAGGCCGTCATCCATCGGGTAGACGCCGCATGAGCCGTTTTGCCCTCATTTTTGCCGTAGCCTTCGCTCTCAGCGCGTGTGCGGACTCCGGACCCGCCGCAGAGATCCCCAAATGGGAGCGGCCTTTCATGGACACTGCGGACCTCGTGGACGAGACCGCAGAGCGACAGATCAACGCATTCCTCATGGACTTCCAGAAGCGGACCGGCACCCAGATCGGTGTCTTGACCGTGCCGACCCTCGGCGGGAAGGACATCTCGATGTTCGCTGTCGAGGTTGCGCAGGCCTGGGGGGTCGGGAACAAGGAGAAAGAGAGCGGCGTCCTCCTGGTGATCTCGGACAAGGAGCGAAAGTACTTCGCGGCCACGGGCTATGGCGCGGAGGGGGTCCTTCCGGACTCCAAGGTGGGGGAGATGGGGCGTGAGATCCTGGTCACCGCCTTCAAGCAAGGAGACTTCGCTACCGGTATCGATCGTTTCACCCGCGCGGCCGCAGCAGCGATCGTGTCTGATCCCAGCCTGGTCACGGACAGCCCCGTCAAGGGGTCGAAGCGCCGCTCTGGCCGGCGAGGGCGGCGGGGTGCGGGGGCCGGGCTGGTGGGCTTGTTCGTGATGCTCTTTATCTTTGGAGGGCTGTTCGGCGGACGCCGGGGCGGGCCCCGTGGTGGGTCGCGGGGGGGCGGATTGCTCACCGCGATGCTCCTCGGGTCGATGCTCGGCGGTGGCCGGCACCGCAGCGGTCTCGGCGGTGGCGGGTTCGGTGGTGGCGGCGGCGGGTTCGGGGGTGGCTTCGGCGGTGGCTTCGGCGGTGGAGGGGCCGGGGGTGGTTGGTGACCGGCCTCCGATTTGGCAACACCCCTGCACATGGATAAGATGGACGGGCGGACTGCCGGGATGGAACGAGGAGAGTTGATGAAGAGACTCCAACTGCCAGGCATCTTGAAACTCGCGCTGGTCCTTGCCCTGGCATTGGCCCTGGGTGGGGCGGGCTGCGACGAAGGCGGCACCGGCCCCGGCAGCGGTCCCGTGCCCTGCACGGATCACGACGATTGCCCCGGCGTGACGGAGTTATGCATAGACGGCTTCTGCGTCTCGGATGGCTGCACGTCCGACGGTGACTGCCTCCAGGGCTACCGGTGCATCGACAAGATCTGCACGCCGAACGTAGAGTGCCAGGTGGACGCCCATTGCAACGGTGAGGGCGTTGAATGCGTGAACAACAAGTGCGTGGGCACCGAGTGCACCGACGGCTCCATCAGCGCCTGCTTCATCGGTTGTCACGAGGGGATCAAGGACTGCACCAACGGGACCTGGAGGCTCTGCGATGCACCCCTCGTGCAGGATGAACTCTGCGACGACGACATCGACAACGACTGCAACGGCAACACCGACGAAGGCTGCGTGGACTGCGTCCCAGCCCAGGAGAGCCCTTGCGCGACCATCTGCGGCGAGGGAATCCAGGTTTGTTTGAGCGATGGCATGTGGGGCTCTTGCGATGCTCCGGATGACTGTTTTTGTGCGCTGGGTGAGACCGGGTCACAGGCCTGCGGCAACTGCGGCACTCAGCAGCGGGAGTGTGGGGAAGACAGCACCTGGGCAGACTGGGGCGCGTGCGAGGGCGAAGGCCTCTGCACAGCCGCCGCCTCCGATGAGGCGAGCTGTGGTCTCTGCGGCAAGCAGATCCGGATCTGCTCCGATGAATGCACCTGGTCCGAGTGGGGGGAGTGCACCAACCAGGGCAACTGCAACCCCGAGGATCCGTCTGCGACCAAGGACTGCGGCAACTGCGGGATCCAGGAGCGCTATTGCGAAGCGGCGACCTGCACCTGGGGTATCTGGGGTGAATGCCAGGAGGGCGCTGGCTGCAGCAACGGGGATAGCGAGAAAAAATCCTGCGGCGATTGTGGCGAGCAGATTCGATGGTGCGAGTCAGACTGCGTCTGGGGGGATTGGGGCGCATGCGATGGTGAGGGCTCTTGCGCCTCAGGCGAGAAGCAGTCCCAGCCCTGCGGGTCCTGCGGGCAGCAGGAGCGGACCTGCACAGCGAGCTGCGAGTGGGGCAACTGGGGGAGCTGCCAGGGTGCGGGCGTCTGCACCCCCGGCGACACGGACGAGCAGGCATGCGGGCCCAGCACCAGCCAGGGAGTCTGTGAACAGGGCACCAAGACCCGGGCCTGCGGAGGGAGCTGCCAGTGGAACGCCTGGGGCAACTGCATCGGCGCGACCTACCCCTCGAACGAGGTCTGCGGCAACGGCACGGACGAGGACTGCAACGGCGAGGATCTCGAGAACCCGGACGACTATGAGAACAACGACACCTGCAGCGCCTGTTTCTGGATCTCCGGAGACGATCCCGAGGTGACCCTCTACGGTACCTTCGACACCAAGCAAGACACCAACGACTACTTCTGTTTCAACGCGGTGGACAACTTCAACATCTGGCCCACCTCGGAACACATCAAGGTCGACCTTACGAACCAGCCTGTCGGTATCGATGCGGACCTTTTCCTCTACAAGGGGCTCACCGCGTGCAACAGCGGCAACTATCTCGCCTCGTCGATCACCATCGGCGGCGGTGATGAGCACATCGACTGGGATGAGACCAACGGGGCCGACGACGGGACCTACTACGTCCGCCTCGAGAATTGGAGCGACACCGGCAAGTGCTATCAGCCCTATACCCTCTCCATCAAGGGCCTCAAGTAGGCTCTGTGCATATTGTTTACATTCACCGTTGATCGCGTAGAGATCGATCCCGCTCGTGCCCGCCTTGCGGGGCCGGGCCCCCTCCCGTATCCTTTGGGATGTCATCTGGCATGGGCGTTGCAACCGAGATGACCGGACCGACCTGTCCGGCGGGTCGGATGGAGGGAGTATGATGGCACGGTGGACTATCAAGTTATTGGCTGTACTGGTCGCAGCAGCGTTCGTCGGGTGCCTCGAGTCGAACCCCCAGCCGTCCCCGATCGGCGGGGATCCCGCTGACGACACGACGGGCGGCAAGATCAACAAGCGGTCCCCCGAGGTGGACGAGGATCTGCTCCTCGTATCCGCGGTCGGTGACGACGGGGCCGTCGTGGTCGTGGGCATGAACGGCTGCGCGATGGACGCGGACTACGCGGAGGCGGTCCCGGGCGGCGAGGACTCCGATGACTCCGGAGACGTAACCTCTGGGGAGGGCGGCTTCGCCATCGACGGGAACGGCGGCTTCGGCGGTGTCGTTCCGACGGTAGCGGGGACCGACCAGATCCTCGTGACGTTCCACTTCGGTCCCGAATACGACCCGCCGGTGGTGGAGGTGCCGGTCCCGATCCCGGTCCTGCTCGAAGAGGACGACGGGCGGACGCCCTGGTTCGCCAACGCGGACGCGGATTACGATCCGTCACAGGGCTCGGGCGCCCCGCCGGAGGAGGTCTGGGATGGCTTCGCAGGGGAGAATGGGCTCGGCGGCGTCGAGGTCGAGTTGGACGGCGAAGTTGCCGTCGTGACCGGCATCGCCTGGACCACGACCCCGCTCTGCATCGTCGCTATCGTGAACCAGCAGACCTTCCTGCAGGCCTCCGTGGACGCGGACACCACCGGGGGTTTCGTCCTCGAGATCCCCGCAGCGTCCGAGGATACCCTGCTGATCTACGCGGTGAATCCATCGGACAAGGAGAAGGCCACCGCCCCTTCGGTGGTGGCAGTTCCATAGGTTTTCCGGTACACTCCCGACGACTTCCCCAGGAGGGCGAGATGAGCATCCGAACAACTTCGATGTGTTTCTTCGTGTTGGCGATGATGGCGGCCGTACCCGCCGCGGCGGAGATCGTGGTCATCACCCTGGATGGGGTGGGGGAGAAGGTCTGCGACGAGGTCTGGACCGATGCCGGCCTGGACATGTATTTCACCGAGACCACCGCGGAGGACTGCGACGGAGGCGGGGCGTGCTATTTCGACACAGACGTGACAGAGGTGTGGCTCTACCCGTCTCGGCTCGTTGCAGACTTGGGCTCCAGCCGTCCGGTGACCCGGGTCGAGGTGGACGTCATCGACTGGTGCGGAGCGGGTTGCACCCGGGCCTTCGTCTACGACCAGGGCGCGTCCGTGGCGCAGGTCCAGAACACCGTGGGCGGCGGCGGCACCGAGACCCTGATCATGGTCCCGTCGGGCGGCACCGCCGACGCCGTGGCCGTATCCTCCTGCGAGGGGCAGGCATCGGAGATCCGGATCACCTTTGGTGATGAACCGCCCGGCGGCTGCACCGCCACCGCGGACTGCGGATCCTTCGAGCTCTGCATTGACGGGGAGTGCGTCGAGACGTTCCCGTGCGAGGTTGACTCCGAATGTGATGCAGGCTGGGCTTGCACCGACGGGTTCTGTCAGCCCGGTGAGCCCGTCGGGTGTGTGTCCGACTCGGAATGTGCGGAGGGCTTTATCTGCTTGGATGGAGTCTGCATTGAGGAATCCGGCGGGCCGGAATGCGATGCCGATGCGGAATGTGGAGAGGGCGAGTACTGCGTGGCCGGCGCCTGCTTCGTGGCGGTGGTTGACGAATGCGAGGCCGACGACGACTGTGGCGGCGGCTGGGAATGCGTCGAGGGCGAGTGTGCTCCAGGCGCGGGCCCGGAGTGCAGCGCGGATACAGACTGTGCGGCCGGCGAGGCATGCGTCTACGGCGAGTGCCTGGGTGGATGCACGGCGGACGCGGAGTGCGACGCCGGGTCTGTGTGCGTGGACGGCGCGTGCG
>CAZNWW010000160.1:6843-7834 GCA_964576155.1 uncultured Myxococcales bacterium
AGATCTGCACCAACGGCGCTTGCCTCGCCGGCTGCACAGCTGACGCCGATTGTGGCGAGGGTATGGCCTGCATGAACACGGCCTGCGTAAAGGCGGCCGAGCCGGACTGTGTCGCCGAGGCAGACTGCGGGCCCGGCTTCGAGTGCGCTGCCGGCGCCTGCGTTCCCACGGGCGACGGTCCCGGCGACGACGGTGAAGGTTCGGACGACGGCGGCGGCCGCGGCTGCTCGGTGAATGACAGCGCCGCTCCGCCTAGCGGGCTGTGGTTGCTTCTGTTGGGCGTCGTGTTGGTCGTTCGCAGGACGCATTGGCAGGGGACCCGCTGACTACGCTGGTATAGTGCGACCGGATCCTGAACATTGATTGTGGTTCATTTCATCTACCGGCTGTCGTAGACTGGTGATCTGGAGGTTCACCATGAAGCGTAAACCAGTAGAATCAACGACAACCCCCGCGTACCCCAGCGTCACGGACATCGAGCGCGACCGGCGCGGGTTCCTGCGCCTGTTCGGAAAGATCCTGGCCGGCGTCTTCGTGATGGGACCCCTGGCCCGGGCGGCGCTGGCCGATGACGAGCCGAAGCCCGTCGTCAAGGGCGACATGAAGGCGCCAAAGGCGCCGAAGGCGCCGGAGCCGCCGGAGCCGCCGAAGCTCGGGGGTAGAGTCGCCCCACCGAAGGAGCCCTTCGGCTTTCCAAACACCGGAGGCGGCCCCCGACCCCCTGCAGAACCTGGGGGCGTACTCTGCGATCCGAAGAAGGGAGACTGTGGCAAGAAGGATCCGCCGAAGCATTCCGGGACCAAGATTGAATCCGTGCCGCCGGAGGTAAAGCCCACAGCCGGCGAGGCGCCGAGGCCTGAGGAGCCGACTCTTCCGGTGAAATAGACTGTGGGAGGGGCGTCCACGCCCCGATTCGGCCCTGTACCCAAAGGGCACCAGTTTCGCACGAGCGAACTGCGTCCGCTCAGCTCAGCTACAAAGGGCCTCCCAC
>CAZNWW010000161.1:0-7813 GCA_964576155.1 uncultured Myxococcales bacterium
CTCGTAGACGTCGTCTTCGAGCCCCAGGTTCGCTGTCGCAGTCTCGAGTGCGCGGATCCACTCGGGCGACGCGAGGGCAGGGACCTCCAGAGGCGCATAGTTCCGGCTGGTCCCTTCATCCCGAACTGCGCCGGTAGCCAGTACGAGCGAGGGGGGTCGGATCACATCAGGCTGCAGGGATCCGGATGTACCCACGCGCAGGAACCGGGCTGCGCCCAGCTTGATGCACTCGGTTACGATGATGTCCAGGCTCGGGCAACCCATGCCGCTCGCTACCGTTGCGACGTCCACGGGACCGCCGTGGCCCTGGAGGGTGCCGAGGTAGACGTTGTGGCCTCGGTTGCTCTCCCGGATACGGACCTCTTCGAATCGCTCTGCGATGATCTTGGCCCGCCCGTCGGAGCCGGGCAGGAGGACGTACCGGCCCACGCCGCCATTGCCGGCGAAGTCGGCCTCGGTCGCGGTGATGTGGTGGGGCTGGAACTTCTTCTTTCGGGGACTCATGGCGCACCCTCCCGCCCGGGGCCATCTACCGGGCCCATCGCCTCCACCAGAACCCCGATGCGTTCCTCCGCAATCTGTGCGAGGGCGTCCGAGCTGCGGGTCCACTCCTCGAAGACGTCGGTCCAGCGCTTCCGGTAGTGCTCGTGGAGCAGGTCAGTGGTCTCCTCGGGGACGCCGCGCCAGCATGTCTTCCGGTCCTCCCGCAGGGTCCGAAGATCTGTGTGGTCCTGCTCAGGCCACCGCTCGAGCATGGCCTCACGGAGGGTGAAGCCACGCTTCGCAAGGCGTCGCAGCTGCTCCCAGTAATGCAGCACATCTTCGAGATACTCGGGTACGTCGAACGCCCGGCTCCCAGCGTCATAGATTACGCAACGTTCCAGGACGAAAGGCACCGAGTCATAGAGGCTCAGCTCGAATTCGGGGGTCAGGAGCGCGTCGAGCTTCACCAGGTCGGTGCCGGGCAGCGCTATGTGCAGCGGGGTCTGGCTGTCCACCAGGGAGAACTTGCCCTCCAGGTACACGACATGGGTCCCGATGTAGTCCTGGCGCCCGCTGGAGAAGTGCTCGTGGAACTCCTGCAGCGCCTTCTCGGCCTTGTGGCATCCGATGGTGAAGAAGACGATCCCCGACGGCCGCAGCTCGTGTTGACGGAGATGCTCTGAGATCACTTCGAAGCCGTTGGAGACCGTGACCCCCGTTGCGACGACATCTCCGACCATGAGGACGGCACCCTGGGGAATGTCCATCTTCCGGTACATATCCTCCTTCACGTGCCAGCGGCCGTCCTTCCGGTAGCGTTGGCTGCTCATGAAGCAGGTGACGTGGCGGTTGGTGCCCAGGGCATCCTTCAGCGCCTCTCGGAGACCGAAGTTCAGGCTGCCGCGCAGGAAGTTCATGATGCAGAGGCGTGTCTGGGGCACCGCAGTGAGCGCGTCCCGGAACGGTGCGGACTCGAGCACCGCACGCATCCCGGCCTGGAGTCCTCGAGAGAAGTCCACCCCGAGGAGCTCCGGGCGGTTGCAGATGTCGCGGGTCTGCGGCGTACTCACGACCCACCGCTGGAGTCCCTTCTCCTCGTAGTCACCGCCGAGGCGGTACCAGGAGGCTTCATCATTCTTGGTGATTCGTTCGAGGTACTGCATGTTCTCTCCCGTGTCCTGCGGGATCAAAGCATATGTGACCGAGGGACGCAATGAGGGAGGGAAAGCCATGGACACGGGTGTTGTCCGAACAATAGCAAGAGGCTAGGATCAGCGACGGAGGTCCCGATGCAGAAACACCTGGGAGTCGTCGCAATCACGTCCCTCTTGCTCGTCGCCTGTTCGCCTGTCGGAGTCAAGACAGATCCGACGGACACCATCACCGACAGTACGCCCGACATCCTCGCTGACACCACACCCGACATCCTCCCGGACCTTCCACCTGACACGAGCATCGACACCACCACCTCGTTACCCGAGCCCGACGTCCTCTGAGACCCCGGCTCCGACACGCCGGACCTCCCGGCCTGGATCACTGACCGGCTCGGCGCCGACGGGTTGAGCACCTGGTCTTTTTCCCTCGAACATGACGGGGAGCCCCTAGCGCACATGCACCTGGCCGACTACGCGGTGGCCAACGGTCACGTCTTCTCCCTCATCGGATACGCGCACCCGTTCAACACCTTCCACTCGATGATCGGCCCTGACTACCAGAAGGACGAGGGCTACTTCTCCGATCTTTGGGTGGAGGTCTCTGGAGCGCACGACGGTACGGCCATGACCTGGAAGCGAGAATGGATCGGACGCGCAAGACGCGCGCCCGTCGTCGTCACCCACGCCGAGGCTACGCTGGTGAGCCTCACGACGATGGACGTCGCCCCCGCCGGTCAGGGGATCCCCGAGGCGGCGTCCACAGGTTTCCTCAGGGTGGTCGTAGTTCGCAACCTCTCCGGTGAGGATCTGGACGGTCTCTGGGTACGCGCAGCCTGCGCCAGGCCCCAGGAAGATCTGGGAGCCGGGCGCGTCGGCGAGGAGCGCGGTGGGAATCTCCGCATCCTGCGCTGGCTGGACGGAGATGGTCCGGTTGCGGGCACCTCGAGCCTGACGACCCCGGTGGGGCCATTGCCTTCGGGAGGAGAAAAGACCCTGCGACTCGCCATGGCAACCGGGGCTGACGGAGATGATCTCGACGCGGTCCTCGAGGCGCTCGATGATGACGCCTCGACCCTCATCGACCAGAGCCTCGCCGTCTGGGACGAGCGCCTCGATGTCGGCCTGGAGATAACGACTCCAGATCCACGGGTCAACGACTATCTCACCGGGGCACAGATCATCGTTCACTCGCAGATCGCCGCCACGGGCGCGATCTGCCCGATGTCCCAGTACACGCGCTCGTGGCTGCGGGACTGTGGCGGGCCGGTCCGATACCTGGCCCGCAGCGGCTTCTTCGCTGAGGCGCGGGGAATCATCGACTACCTCTGGCTGGGCGCGCTCGTGGCGGGCGGCATCAACAACTCCTACAGTGCGGACCTCGACAGCGCCCTGCTGCCCGCCCTGGATCCGCCGGACTGGGCGTCTCTGCCCGTGATGAGTGGTCGGACCCGCGCCGAGTCTCCGAGCTACATCCCCCTGATGTACGGCTGGTACACCGCAGCGTCCGGGGACCTCGAAATCGTCGAGGGTCGCTTCGACATGCTCGAGCACGCCCTCATGAAGCAGGATTTCAGAGAGGATCTGCTGCCCTTCAGCGGCGACGAGACATTCCGCACCGCCATGGCCATAGCGCACGGCCTCTCCGTCGCCGAGAGCTTCGAGGAGGGGTTCCTCTCGGCGAACTCATCATTCCTGTGGGTCGCTGCGGCACGGGTCCTGAGCAGCCTCAGCGACGACGATGCCCTCACCGAGGCCCTCGCTGCGCGCATCATCGCAGTGAGCAAGGCTGCAGAGGAGACCTATCTCCAGCCGGACGGAACCTATACGCCCTACGTCTCCGAGGAAGACCTCGTACCGGCGCCTGCTCCCTACGAGGACGTGAACACCAAACCTCTATGGTCCGGATACCTGCCCCGCTTCGATGCTGCGGGGGCCGACAACCTGGACGGGACAATCGCAGCTCTCGGCGGCGAAGATGGATATCTCGTCAGCCCGCTGCCGGACACCTACGTCGGCTGGATGGGCCTCCCGATCGAGGAAGGGATCTACACGGGCATGTCGCCCGGGTACTTCCTCCAGAACCTCGCCATCGACCGTCATCCCTTGGCCGAGGCCGCGTTCAACGCGCTCCAGCACCATGCAGCACCAGGCGGCGGCACCCCGGAGTACGCAGTCCTCGATGGACCTTATCCGCTGCATCTCGTGTACGAACCCTCGGGTGGTGAGCCGGCTGACTACACCTCCCGCTACCACCCCTGGGAAGGCGCCATCGTGGCCGACGCGGCGATCGAGTACCTCTTCGGGATACGCAAGGATGCCGCGATCTCCAGGCTCGGCCTGTCACCCTCGCTGCCCAACGGCTGGTCCTGGTCGGAAGCGAAGAATGTGAGGGTAGGGGAGACCCGGATCGACGTCCACATCGAGCGCGTCGATGGCGTTTGGACGATAGGTTTGACGCACCTCGATGGTCCGGCGCTCGATATCGAACTGGACCTGCCCTGGCCCGACGATGGCGCAGACGCTAAGGCCACTCTGGACGGCGCGCCTGTTGGTGCGCAGGGATGGGTAAACCGCTGGGGCGTCGGGGTGTTCCAGCCCGATACCTTCAAGGTGGACCAAGGCAAGATACGGATCATCCAGGTTCGTTAGAACGATTGCGAGAAGTACACCAGGGTCCCGAAGGCCAGCTGCTTCCCGTACAGCGGCAGCACCACCGCCTCGTCTATCGACAGGAGCACGGGGATGACACCGAAGAGCTGCGCGTGGAACCGGATCCCCAGACCTGCGGATTGATAGAGGTAGCGCTCCTCGAACCACTCGTCGTAGTCCGTGCCCATCAAGGCCGCATCGGTGAAGAGGACGAGCTGGATCGCCCTGAGGAAGATGGTCTTCCCAAAGGAGGCGCGGAGGTTGCGGGCCAGCATCCAGCGTAGCTCGGCAGATGCGGCGAGACGGTGCTTCGGGGCGAAGTCCGCGACCGCCAGACCGCGGATACCCTGGATGCCGCCCACCTGCAGATGCTCCCAGGCGGGGGTATCTCCCACCCGGGTGTCCGCCAGCCCGCGCAGAACGAAGACCAGATCCGGCCGGGTTCCGAAGAGCCTGGCGCCGCCGAATCCGAACTTCGTGGAGAGACGCCATCCCTCCTGGGTATCCCCGGGATAGCCTTCCAGGTAGGTGTATGCCCATCCCCCCTTGAACGATGCGAGGGAGCCGCTCCGGGTATCATAGTAGAGCAAGGTCTTGAGCCCGGGCGAGAAGCTCCCGCCTCCCTCGAAGCCCGCCGCACCCTTGAGCCCGACGGTGAGCGCCCAACGGCTCCGGTTCCGCTTCGCCAGCAGACCAAAGCCCCAGCGATGACCCACGAGGAGCTCGGCACGGTGTGGAAAGATGCGGGGCTGCAGGATCCAGGTCGAGCGCAGGTTGTGCCGCCGCTGGAGATCGATCTCCACATAAGCGGTCGGGATCCGCTCTCCTGAGGTGAAGGACACCCAGGGTCGCGCAAAAACCAACTTGAGGTCCTGTCTGCTCGCGTCGTTGTACCGCAGATCCTGGATCGGTCGCTCCAGGCGCTGCAAGAGGTTCGCGTCGGGATCGACGATGACCCTGCGTACCCGTCCGCGGACGCGCCAACGCGCCGACTGTCGACTCGTGTCCCAGACCACGTCCTTGACTCCACCGTTCTCATGCTCCAGACGGACCCGTACTGGAAGCCCGCTCCCGGGCCCGACACGCCGGGCCTCCACCAAGGTCGACATGCCGCCGTCCTTACTGCGCTCCGGCTCCATTCGGATTTTGAGATCCAGCTCTCTCCTGTGTCCGCCCTCGACCCAGGCGCAGAAAGCCGGCGCCCAGCCGGAACCGACCAGCGCAGCCGCGCCCTCCGCAGCAGCGGCGTGCTCCGAACCGGACCGATCAAGGGACCGAATCGCATCAATCTCCTGGAGGAGCCGGGTCGCAGCCCAGGGCGAGGGCAGCTCAGAGGTGGCAAACTCAGACTCCCCACTGAAGGAGTTCCGAGCCTGGACCCGCTGGAAGAAGAGATGCTCCTGGGGGATGTTGGCGTCGGTGCTGAACTGGTCGATGGCGTATATGAACTCTCCCTTCTTCGCCAGGTCACGGACCGCTCCCAGATCCGCTGTGCCCTGAAGCCGTGTCCACAGCCAGGCGCCCGTGACCAAGGCCAGCCATGGGTGAGTCGCGGGTCGAGCCTTGCGGAGGGACGACGTCACCAGGGCCGCAGAGACTGCGGCATCATGGTACCGGTTCAGAAGATCCACCCTGGTTATCTCGTACAAGGACTCTGCGACGAAGATAAGATCCGCCCCCGGGACTGCGAGGTTCTCCTGCATGGGGACGACCACCAGGGTCCAGCTTTCCCCTTCAAAAGGATCCCGTAAGGATCGCAGCACCCGCCGCAACCCTGCGGCACGCTCCAGGGCCCAGTCCGTCTGAAGGAGGTCTCCAGGCGTGTAGGGATCTCGCGGGCGTCCATGTCCCGATCGATGGATAAGGTCGATGCTGCGACTCCCCTCCTTGACTGTAGTCCTCCGAAGATCCTCTGCGGCCAACAGAGCAAGGGGATCCCAGGAGACGCCGGACCAGGTGGCCACGCGCTCGGGTCCTGCGTCATCCAGGCGGGTACCCAGTAGAATTCGCGTGTCCTCGGAGGGCGAGACCTGTACGTCATAGCGAACACGACCGGGGCCCGCCTCCGGCCTGAAACCTCCGGACTCCAGCGTCGGCAGGGTCGGGTGCCAACCGCCTCGGAGGGTCAGCATTCCCCTGGCCTCACCGAAGGTCCCGAATCGAGCCGGCGCCTGCACCAGGGTCGTCAATGAGAGGACAAGGGTCGCCCCGGGCAGGAGGGGAGCTTCGAGGGAGAGCCTGTTGATTGCGTTGCAGGGCCCGGCGAGCACCCCGGCGAGTGGAGGCCCTTCCGTGGTCTCTCCCCCCTCGAAGGTACAGGTCGAGACCGACACCCCTCCGGGATAGCGCCACCCGAAGTTCCGATCGTTCACATCGTCCGGCGGCGAAGCGTGGACCGCAGCGGGCAGGAGCACTGGGATCTCGTCCAGGGCTGAGTCCGAACAGTTGGTGAGCCGGATCTCCGTGGTGGCGTGCACCACCCGGGCATCCAGGTCCAGCGCCGCTCTGATCCGCACCTCAGGTGTCCCGCAGGGGATGAGGGGCGGAAGACAGGTTCCGTCTGAGGCGACCGCCTGCCCGGTGGACAAGAGACAAACGAAGATGGCGACATGCATGATTCTGATGGGATGTGGTGTCGCCGGATACATCAGTCGATTGTATCGGGCGGCTTCTACTTGACAAGGCACCTCTGATTTCGTGATATTGAGACGGTTTCAGCCAATTCTCCTTTGATTCGCCACGCAGTGGACAAGAACACGTGCGAGGGCCATGGGATGACCGCAGCAGGAGACATTCAGAAGGAAGCGAGCGGCGAGAGAAGTCGCGGCGTCGTGAAATGGTTCGACGATTCCAAGGGCTTCGGTTTCATCACCCTTGTCGGCGGCTCCGTCGACATCTTCGTCCACCACAGCTCGGTGATCACGGACGGGTACCAGACCCTGCAGAAGGGGCAGGAAGTGGAGTTCCTCACGGTGCGAGGTCCCCGAGGTCCCGTCGCCCAGAACGTCCGAGCGATCTCCCCCACGTTCTGATCCTGGTGCGCTCCGGGGCATTCTTGCCCGCCACATGGCCCGCTGCTATACTCTGCCCGTTCCAGGAGGACTCCCACATGAGCCGAACGCTCTCCATCATACTCCTCGCGTGGGCTCTCCTTGCGCCCGGGTGCACCTTCGAGGCCGGAGCAGGCGGATATTTCTTCCCCGCGCCCGGGGACGAGACCGGCATCCCGGAGGACACCCCCCCGGATCCCGGCCTGGATCTCGGCCAGGCCTGCTTCGATTTCTTTGCATGCACGCTGGCGATCTCCACTCAAGGTGGCTCCGTCGATGGCTGCGTCAAGGAAGAGCCCAAGGAGCTCCTGGACCATCTCGAAGAGATCCAGTCCTGCCATGTCGAGAACTGCAACGACCTCAAGTACGACCCTGAATCCGAGAGCTTCGCGCCCATAGCGTTCCGGAACTGCCTCAAGTACGAATGCTCAGAGGCCGTCGTGAGCTGCTTCGCCCACACAGAGAACGTGGAGGGAT
>CAZNWW010000162.1:0-7797 GCA_964576155.1 uncultured Myxococcales bacterium
AAACTCTCTTAACAAATCTGGACCACTTTTAGGGGGTCACTCCAGTGGCGATCGGATTCCTCTCGGCCTTCCTTCACATTTGCATGGCGCAAGCCATCAAGGAGGCCGATATTTCGGTCGTGCTGTCGGTGAATTATACGGCCCTGATCTGGGCCGCGATCATCGGGTTCGTGGTCTTCGCCGTGGTCGGGGACCGCGCCGGCTGCGTTGAAGTAGCGGAGCCTGACAGACCGTATCCGGTTCGTCCGATGCAGCCAGCCCAGGAACTGCTCGACGGCGAGCTTGCTCTGGCCGTAGGGGCTCACCGCTTCCTTGAGTGGGAGGATCTCTGTGATCGGGAGGGTGTCAGGTTCCCCGTACACCGTGCAGGAAGAGGAGAACACCATTGAGCGGATGCCATGCGTCACCATCGCCTCGAGGAGGCCAATAGTCCCTCGAACGTTGATGTCGAAGTATCGTTCAGGTTGATCGAAGGACTCACCAACATAAGCCAGGGCCGCGAAGTGGAGGACACAGTCCGGTCGATGGCTCATGAGGATGCGGTGGACGAGATCCAGGTCTCGGATATCACCTTCCTCCAGGGTCGCCCGGGGATCAAGGGCCGCTCGGTGCCCTCGAGAGAAATCGTCCAGTATCACCAGGCGGTGGCCGTGATCCAGTAGAAGTCTGGCGGTCATGCCGCCGATGTAGCCTGCACCGCCGGTGACGAGGCATGTGGCCATGGCCGAACTCCTGGGTGGTGAATCAGTCCGGGTTGCAGTCAGCGGTGACGGAGAGGTCATCGACGAGGATGCCGACACCCGCGGCGGGAGGCAGCCCGCCGAGGTCGTCGAAGTGGAACTCCACGGTGATGTCCTGGCCCGCGTAGTCGGCGAGGTCGATGGCGACGTCCTGCCAGTCTGGTCCCACGGTAATATCGCTCTTGTCCAGAACCACCACGGCTGCGCCGCCCGCCGGGATGACCGAGATCTCGAAGAGGTCCGAACTCGCGCCGGACTTCACGTCCACGACGAGCTTCATCTTCAGGTGGTATCCCTGGTCAGCGGGGAGGGCGATCGTCGGGCTGGTAGCGGTGCCGCTGGAGGGCAGGCCCATGCCCATGAGGTCCATCAGGTACACGCAGCTCTCCCCCAGGAGTCCTGCGGCGAGGCCGTAGTACAACGCATAGGAGCCGCTGGACGCTCCGCAGGCGCTGTTCACGGACCATCCGGGGAAGAAGTCGAGGCCGGGGAAACTGATCCCGCTGTTGACGATGGCGAACCCGCTGGTGCCGCCGTCGTCGAAGTTCGTCTCCCAGGTGAAGGGCTCGCAGCAGCCCTCGCCGGGCAGGTTCGTGTAGACGCAGGCGTCGTCGACGCACGCGTCGTCCGTGCACACATCATCGCCGTCGTCACATTCGTCGTCGTCGTGGCAGCAGTCCGGGGCCGGAGTGATCTCGAAGGAGCAGGTCCCGGTGTCCACGTCACAGGTGCCCACGGCGCAGACATCGGGATCCGTGCAGTCAGCGTCCTCCTCGCAGCACCCGTCCGCGCCGGTGTACACGTACTGACAGACGTCATCCACGCAGGCATCGACGGTGCAGAGGTCGTCCCCGTCGTCGCATTCGGCGTCGTCGTGACAGCACTCAGGTACGGTGATGGTCGTGAACTCACAGAGGTGGGCGTCGGTGCAGGAGGGCACGTCGCAGATGTCCTCGGGGAGGCAGTCGTCCACGGTCAGGCAGCAACCCTCCTCGTCGGTGAGCTCGTAGGCGCAGAGGTTATCCACGCAGGCGTCCACGGTGCAGAGGTCGTCGTCGTCGTCGCAGTCCTCGTCCTCGTTGCAGCAATCCGGATCCGGCGCGAACTCGCATTGGTGGTTGGTCTTGCAGGTCCCGGCGAGGCAGGGGTCCTCCGCGATGCAGTCCTCGTCCACCAGGCAGCAGCCCGGCTCGTCGGAGAGCTGGTGGATGCAGAGGTTGTCTTCACCGCAGGAGTCGATGGTGCACTCGGGATCGAAGTCCGCACAGTCCTCGTCGTCGAGGCAGCACTCATCGCCCAACTCCAAGATGCAGTTGCCGTTGACGCAGTGGGGAATCTGGCAGTCCACCACCTTCTCTCCCTCGCATTCCCAGTCCTCGTAGCAGCAGCCGGGGTCGATCTGGTAATGGCATTGGTTGGCCTCGTCGCAGGTGTCGAAGGTGCAGACGTCCGAGTCGTTGCACATCCCGGAATTGGTGCAGCAACCGTCGATCATCTGAGGGGTGCTGCAGGAGCCGCCCTGGCACGCGGTCTCGGTGCAGGGATTTTCGTCGTCGCAGTCCGCGTCGGTGTCGCAGCAGTCGTCGATCTCGTACCAGAAGCACTGGCTGAATTCGCAGGTGTCGTCGGTGCAGGGGTCACCATCGCTGCACTCGCCGCTGGTGGTGCAGCAGTTGGGCTGGTTGGTGTACTCGCAGATCCCGGCGTCGCAGATCGCCTCCTGGCAGGGCTTGGTCGTGGCCGGGCAATCATCCATGTCGTGGCAACAGCCCTCGCCATCGGGGATCCAGTCACAGCTCCAGTTGGTACAGACGTCCTGGGTGCAGGCGACGCCGTCGTCGCACATCTCGTTTTTATTGCAGCAGCCGAGCTTCTGGAGGTCCGGCTCGTGGACGCAAGCCCCGTCTACGCATGAGTCCTGGCTGCAGTCCGTGCCGTCGTCGCAGTCCGCTGCGGTGGAGCAGCAGAGGGGATCCGGGGCCGCGTCGACGTTGCAGTAGCCGCCGATGCAGATGTCCTCGGTGCAGATGTCCTCGTCGTCGCACTCCTGGTCCACCTTGCAGACCTTGGTGTGCTGGTTCGCGCAGAGGAACTCCACGCAGATATCCACGGTGGTGTCGTCGCCGTCGTCGCAGTCCTCGCCCGACGCGCAGCAGCCGCCGCCCTCCAGGGCCTGCTGGTACGCGCAGTGGGACGCTATACACGAATCCTCCGTGCATTCGTTCCCGTCATTGCATTCATCTTTGAGAGCACAGATACACGCGGTCTCTTCCTCCCAGACCGGGTAGATGCAGGCGCCGCCCACGCAGCGGTGCCGGGTGCAGGGGTCGTCGTCGTCGCAGTCCGCGTCGAGGAGGCAGCAGTCGGTCAGGTCCTCGTCGGTGCATTGGCCCTCGACGCAGGTGTTCGCTGTGCAGGGGTTCAGGTCGTCACAGTCGACGTCCTTCTCGCAACAGAGCGGATCCGGCTGGACGATCACGCATCCGCCGTCCACGCAGGCGCCCTCCAGACACGGGTGGTCCACCGCGCAGTCCTCTTCGCATGAGCCGGACTCCTCGCAGGCGGGATCCAGGGCTGTACAGGTGGCGTCCGGGTCACAGGAGCAGGCGTCCGCGGCCGCGTCGGCCTCGTCGCTGTCCTTGCCGTTGTCGCAGGCAGCCTGGGTGAACCCCAGTACCAGGAGGAGAAGAATGAAGAGCGATAGGCGTTTCATGGCAAGGACTCCGAAGCTGCACGTTGATCGAACCGCAGGGAGTCTACCGGAAGGTGTGCCCTCAGGCAATCATTCGCGGAAGAAGAGGAAGTAGGTACCCACGCTTGTAGCGGCGAGACCTGCGGCGCCGAGACCGATGCCCCAGCCGAGCTTGTTGGTCCGCACCGCGGTGTCGTAGCGTCTGGGAAAATCCCGGGCCTCGGCGTAGCCCCCGAAGAGCACACCCGATGCGGCGACCATCCCTATTCCTGCTGCGAAGACGAGGGGTTCCCAGATCTTCAGCTTTGTGGAGGCCGGCGGCGGTGGGGCGGTGGTCGGCGCAGGACAGTCCACCTCCACGGTCAGGTCCTTGAGCACCGTGAACTCGGCCCAGGCCGCGCCCTCGGTGTAGATGCAGACCAGCTCGTGGTGCCCAGCGCGGGCCTCCCTGGGTACCTTCCGTTGGCCGCTGGTCCATGCGGCGACAGGCAGGATCTCCCTGTCCACGCGGATCTCCTTCGGCACGGTCGCCCCGCGGGCGTGGACCAGATACCAGCCGCTGAGCTCCTTCATGGTGAGATAGAGGCTCTGCTCCCCGACACCCTTCACCAGCCAGGTCCTGGGCGGCAACGGTATCCAACCCTCCGCCTTGGCCTCCACGCTGTGGTCCCCCCGGGGGAGATCCGTGACCACCGGCGCTATATGGAGGCTGCCGTCGATGCGGATCTCGGCCCCTGGGACGTTGCAGAGGATCGAGACGCGGACCGGCCGCTCCAACTCCGCCTGGAGGGCCTTGATCGTGGTCGCCACCTTCGAGAGCAGCACCCGGGTGAGGCGCTTCCCCTGACCGTGCAGGTGGAGGGCCTGCTCGTAGAAGTGCAGCGCCTTCTCAGGCTCCAGGAGCTTTTCATAGCACTGGGCCTTCTTGACCAGGATGTTGGAGTCCGGGAAGCTCTCGTAGGCCGCGTCGAGCTTGTCGACCGCGGCCGCGAACTTGCCCTGCTCGAAGAGCTCCTTGGCCTCGCCGTAGAGGCGGATAGCGGCCCCCCGGTCCGGGCGACCCTGGCCGAGCGCGGCCGGCGCCTGGATGACGGCCAGGAGGACGAAGGCCAACAGGGCGGTGATCAATTCGCGCATGTCGGGAATTCTACACTTCAGGGGATCCCAGTCAACCTGCATCCGGTCTGTGGAAGAGACTTCATGTTTTATGTGCCCATCCCACAGGGGGCCTGACGCTTTGTGTTGCCCCGAAGTCGAGTGTATTCTCCTCGCCCTCCTGGCCATCGCAGGCACCGCCGCGATGCTCACCGGAATCCCGGATCTGAAGGTCGACAACGATGTCAGGACCCTGGTCCCCCCGGATCACCCGATCCTCGATTGGTGCGATGAGGTGGACGAGACCTTCGGCGCAGCGGACGCGATCGTCGTGGCCCTGGACGGGGGAGAGGGCCTGACCCCGGCCCTCCTCACCCTCACCCGGGATCTCACCGACGCCCTGTCCGAGCGCTACGATAACGTGCTCAGCGCGGTGGTGCCGGTCCGGGACTTCGGGATCTTCCTCTCCTTCGGCGTCGGCATGGCCCTGTTGGCCAGCCTGAGTCTGGTCCCCCTCGTCCTCCTCATCGGCCCTGTGGGAGGGGCGTCCCGCCCTGATTACCCTGTGGGAGGGGCGTCCCGCCCCGATTCCCGCGAAGCTCTCCTCACCCGATTCCTGTCCGCCCTCGCCGGCGGTTCAGCCCGCCACCGTTGGCTCGTGGTCTTCCTGGCCCTGGGCCTGTCCGGCGGCATGTCTGCTGCCGCGGCTGCCTGGCTGGGGGTGGACGTGGACTCGGTGAGCCTCTTCCCCGAGGACAGCGAGATGTGGCAAGCGGATCACTACTTCGGGGAGCGCTTCGGCGGGACCCATACCTTGTCAGTGGTGGTGAAGGGGCCAGGTCCACGCTCCATGCTGGAGCCCGGCGTCCTTGAGTTCCTTGCAGGGCTCCAGGCGCGGCTGGAGGCCGAACCAGAAGTAGGAAAGACGATCTCCATGGCGGATTTCATCCGCCGGATGCACCAGGTCATGAATCGAGACCATCCGGCAATGTACCGGATCCCCCAGGACCGCAGGCGGGTCGCTGACTATATCCAGCTCTACGAGATGAGTGGAGATCCCGAGGACTTCTCCGACGTGGTGGACTTCGACTACTCCACCGCCCATCTCCTGGTGCTTTCCAAGACCGGGGCAGCGACCGCGGCCCGGCGCCTGTCCGGGATCGTGGAAGACTTCGCTGCGAAGGAAATGCCCGAGGGATACGAGATGGACCTGGCGGGGACCATGATCCGCTATGAGGTGGTCAACGATCACGTGGTGAACGGGCAGCTGGTGAGCCTCGGGCTCTCCTTGGTGCTTGTGTTCTTCATGGTCGCGGGGCTCTTCTACCGCCGAAGCGACGGCGTGGGCGGGAGCCGTATCTTGACAGCCATATCGGCGGGGGGTCTCACCCTGGTACCGATACTGGTAGCGGTGGCGATGAACTTCGGCACCATGGCCCTGGCCGATGTACCTCTGGATATTGGGACGGTGCTCATCGCGGCCTGCGCGGTAGGCATCGGCATCGACTACTCCGTGCACTTCCTGCACCGCTACGAGGATGAGCGCCGGGACGGGCGCAGTCCTGACGATGCTATCCGCGCGACGGCCCGGACCACGGGCCGGCCGATCCTGTTCAACGCGCTCGCGGTCTCTGCCGGGTTTCTCACCCTCCTGGGCTCGGACTTCCTCTCCCTCCAGTCCCTCGCCTGGCTCACCGCGCTGACCATGCTGGTGACGAGCTTCGCGGCGCTCACGTTGATTCCTGCGGGCTTGCGTTTCCGGGATGGATCCTAATCTGTCATCCCGAGCGAAGCCGAGGGACCTCAGGTATCGCCGTGCGTCATCTGAGGTCCTTCGACTCCCTGCGGTCGCTCAGGATGACAATCAATCGTCGCTGCTGAGTTTCTTCAGCTCGAACATAAGCTGCAGGGCCTCGAGGGGTGTCAATCCGTTGGGATCCACAGCCTTGAGACGCAGATCCACTGCTGACGGCGTCGCCGTCTCCGGCTTGGTGGGGGTGGAGAAGAGACCCCCCATGCCGGTCTTCGGTTTGCGCCGCACCGGGCGGCCCTTGCTGATCACCTTCCGCGGATCCGCGCCGTCCTCGAGGGAGGCAAGGATCTCCTTGGCCCTGCCGATCACCGGCGCGGGGACCCCGGCCAGACGGGCGACCTGGACGCCGTAGGAGCGGTTGGTCGCACCCTCCACGAGCTTGTGGAGGAAGAAGATCTCGTCGTTGAACTCCTTGACCGCGATGTTCCAGTTGGTCACCCGGCCCTTGGTGGCCGTGAGCTGGGTCAGCTCATGGTAGTGAGTGGCGAACATAGTGCGCGCGCCCAGGACGTCGTGGAGATACTCCGCCACGGCCCAGGCGATGGAGAGGCCGTCGTAGGTGCTCGTGCCCCGGCCGATCTCGTCCAGGATCACCAGGCTCCGGCGGGTGGCCTTGCGCAGGATCTCTGCGGCCTCGTTCATCTCCACCATGAACGTGGACAGCCCCTTGGTGAGCGCGTCCGACGCGCCGACCCGGGTGAAGACCCGGTCAGCGACGCCGATGACCGCGGCCTCCGCTGGGACGAAGCTCCCCACCTGTGCCATGATCGTGATGAGGGCCACCTGGCGCATGACCGTAGACTTCCCGGCCATGTTCGGGCCCGTGACGATCATCACCTGGTTCGCGTCCACGTCCAGGCGCACGTCGTTGGGGACGTAGCGCTTCGCCGGCAGGAGGCGCTCCACCACCGGGTGGCGGCCCTCCTTGATGTCGATGGTACCGGAGTAGTCCACCACCGGCCGGACATAGCCGTGCTCCTTGGCCACGTGGGCCAGGGAGAGGAGCGCGTCCAGCTCCGCGACGCCCCCCGCGGTGAGGCCCAGGGCCCGGGCCTCCGCGGCCACCGTGTCCCGCAGGTCCTCGAAGAGCTGGGACTCCATCTCGCTTTGCTTGTCCTGCGCGGTGAGGACCTTCTCCTCGTACTCTTTCAACTCCACCGTGTAGAAGCGCTCCGCGTTCACCATGGTCTGCTTGCGGATGTACCCCTCCTCGGGGACAAGGTGAAGGTTGGCGCGAGTGACCTCGATGAAGTAGCCGAAGACCCTGTTGAACTTGACCTTGAGGGAGGAGATGCCGGTGGCCTCCCGCTGCTCCGCCTCGAAGCGGGCGATCCACTCGCGCCCGCCCTTGGCCAGCGCGGCCAGCTCGTCCAGGTCTGCGCTCACGCCCCTGCGGAACATCCCCCCCTCGCGGGTGGAGACCGGCGGCTCGTCCACCAGGCTGGTCAGGATCGCCT
>CAZNWW010000163.1:0-7744 GCA_964576155.1 uncultured Myxococcales bacterium
GGCCGAGGGCCAGGAGGAGGAGCCATAGAGCTGAGGTGGACGGGGACTGGGTGGTTGCGCAACCTCCGGACTTCTGGCCGGTCTCTTGTTCGACCTGCCAGTCCGGATTCCAGGGGGTGGTGTCGATGCCGCCGGTGGTGTCGGCACCGGGGATGACGATCTGGTTGCAGATACCGTCCTGGCAGGTCCAGTCCTCGGGACAGATTCCGCAGAAGCCGCCGCAGCCGTCGGGGCCGCATTCCACGCCTAGACAGGACGGGGTGCAGCCGCATTGGGGGCAGTCCTCGGGGCAGTAGACGCATTCCTCGCCGATGGCGAGGTCGCAGACCCCGTCGCCGCAGCAGGCGCCGCAGTCCGACGGGCATGTCTGGCAGGTCTCTGTGTCCTGGCAGGTGCCGTCCTTGCAGGTCCCCGCACAGGCGCCGCAGTCCGCAGGGCAGAGGTCGCAGTCCTCACCCCAGGTTATGTCGCAGGTCCCGTTACCGCAGCAGTCGCCGCAGTCGTGGCCGCAGGAAGCGCAATGCTCTTCGTCACCGCAGATGCCGTCCCCGCAGGCGCCGCCGCAGTCCCCGCAGTCCCCCGGGCAGAAGAGGCAGTCCTCGCCGACGGTGGGGTCGCATTTCCCGTCGCCGCAGCAGGCGCCGCAGTCCGAGGGGCAGACCTGACAGGACTCGCCGTCCTGGCAGACGCCGTCGGGGCAGGTGGCCGGGCAGTCGCCGCAGTCCGCAGCGCAGTTCCCGCATTCCTCGCCAAAGGCCGCCTGGCAGATCCCGTCCGGACAGCAGAAGCCACAGTCCGCAGGGCAGGATGCACAGGACTCACCCTCACCGCAGAACCCGTCACCGCAACCCATGGGGCAGGCGCCGCAGTCTTCTTCACAGAAGACGCAGTCCTCTCCGTAGGCGGGCTCGCAGACGTCATTGCCGCAGCACGGACCGCAGTCCAGGGCGCAGTCCTGGCAGCTCTCTTCTTCGTCACAGACATCGTTCCCGCATTTCGGAGGACAGGCGCCGCAGTCTGCTGCGCAGGCCTCGCAGTCCTCGCCGAAGGCCGGCTCGCAGGCGTCGTTGCCGCAGCATTCGCCGCAGTCAGCGGCGCAGTCTGCGCAGGTCTCACCCGGGGAGCAGATCGCGTCACCGCACATCAAGGGGCAGACGCCGCAGTCCTCGGGGCAGTCCTCGCAGCCCTCGTCCGCGTCACAGAGCCCGTCTCCGCAGGCCGGCTCCACGTCGCATTCCGAGACATCGAATGCGCAGCCGCTGCAATCCAAAGCGCCGCCACCGTAGCCCAAGGAGGCGCAGGTCGCGCCATCCAGGAACGGTCCGTCGCAGTCCTCGTCGCCGTTCACCACGTCGTTGCCGCATTGACCGCAGACCGTGCAAAGGCCGGCCGGCGTGTACTCGAACCACTCCACGAGCAGGGTAGCGTCCTGGGCCGGCGGCGCGCCTGTCCAGAGCGGGTTACCCGCCCAGTGGTTGAGGATCAACTTCCCGGGAGCTTCAGGCAGGTTGACCTCGATGGCGGCGACCTCGACGCCGTCCACGAAGAACTGCACTTCCCCGGGGAGAAGATCGAACCCGTACTCGTGGAACCCGGTGGACGGCGCGGAGGGCAGGTCATAGCACTTGTGGGTGCTGCTCCCGCAGGGCAGATCTCCCGATGGATGCGTGACGAAGTGGACCGTGTGCTCGCCGTCCTCCTGCGAGAGGATCTCGATGTCGACCTCAGTCTGAGTGCCCTCCACGAGGAAGTGCATCGATGCACAGGTCCCAGAGATCGGTGAGGTCTTCATGGAGGCACGATAGGAGCCGTAGTAGAAATCGCCGGAGACGGTACCCACCTCGCTGCATGCGACGCCGCCCGCGGTCACCCCGAGGGCGAGGGCCCCGTCCAACGACTCCACCTGGTCCTGGTCGAAGGTGCACAGCCACGGACCGAGGTGCTTCTCCCAGAGGCCGTTCGCCGACTGTGATTCGTCGAAGGGATGGTCGAAGCCGTCAGCTACGGACCCCATCTGCAGGCACCCGTCGGGGCATTGCGGATCGTCCGGGGGCGCGCCGGAGCATTCCGCCCCGTCCCATTCCTCATCTGCGTTGCAGCAGCCGTCAGGCCCCTGGAGGAGCGGCCCTGTACATTCCAATTCACCCAGGCACTCGCTGTCCCAGTCACAGTCGGACTCGCCGTAGTCGCAGCCGCTGCCCGCGGACTTCATCGCCGAGCAGAACGCGTCGTCCCCGGAATACACGCAGGATGCGGCCCCGTCCCAAGACGACACGTGGCAGACCCCGCCGGAGCATGAGTCGGTGAATTCCCAGCAGTTGATCGGCCCCGCGTCGAGGCAGGTCCAGACCTCGCCCCACCCTGCCTGACAGCTGCCGAGGGCCGACGGCATTGCGCACTCCCCGAGGGGATAGCCCAACGCACCGCAGTCGTTGGGCAGACAGGCCTCGCCGTCCCAGCCCTCGCCGGGGTTGCAGCAGCCATCGTTGCCGGTGTAGGGAAACACCGGCCCGACGCAGTCGAGGTTTCCGAGGCATTCCGAGTCGAAGTCACAGTCGGACTCCCCGTACACGCAGCCCGAGCCGGCGTCCTTCCAAGCCGAGCAGAACTCGTCATGCCCGGGGCCGATGCAGGCGGCAGGTGAACCCAGGGGGTCGTTGCAGACCGTGTCCCCGCCGCAGGTGTCCGTGAGGTCCCAGCAGTTCAGCGGCCCCGCGTCAACGCAGGTCCAGATCTCATTGTAGTTTTCCTTGCAGTCGCCGTCGTTGGTCCCGCCGCACTCCCCGAGGGGGTAGCCCAGCCCGGCGCAGTCGCCGGGGATGCAGACGTCGCCGTCCCACTCCTCGTCAGGATCGCAACAGCCATCCTGGCCAGAGAATGGGAACATCGGCCCGACGCACTCGAGGTTCCCAAGGCATTCCCCGTCCCCGTCGCAGTCCGACTCCCCGTGGAGACAGCCTGAGCCAGCGTCCTTCCATGCCTTGCAGAAGTCCCCGTGGCCGTCATCGATGCAGGTAGCGGCGCCAAAGGTCGTGTCGAGACACACCGATGTCCCCGTGCAGCTCTCCACCTCGACCCAGCAGTTCACCGGACCCATGTCCGTGCACACCCAGACCGCCTGGCCGCCGTTCATGCAATCCCCGTCGCTGGACGAGGACCCGCAGGGTCCCTCGGACTGTGCATAGTCATCGCAGGTCGGATCCGGCGCTGCGGCGATGGTGATGGTCCCGGTGTAGGAGTCGAAGGAGGTGTTGCACCCCGAGTCCCGCACCTCGCAGTCCACGCCCCAGTCCCCGTCGTCGTCCAGCAGGAAGTCCGGCATGGCCACGGTCTTCGTCTCGTAGAGCTCGAAGGACTGCGCTGCCTGCTCCTGGTCGAAGTCGTTTAACCACCCTGGAGGGTCGATGTTGCACACGATGCAGAAGGTCGCCGCCCCTCCGTACCCGGAGTCCGGAGTGGAGAGGTTCTGCACCTCGACGTTCAGGTGGATCCACGAGTCCACCTGTGCAGTGCCGGTGTAGCTGACGCCCTTGATCTCCGCGCCGAAGTCTGCGTGGGCGATCCGTGGCGCCAGGGAGAGGACTAGAGTCAAGACGAAAAGTGGGATTCTCATGTGTGCTCCCGAATGCAGGTGTCTTTCAAACAAGGCCATAGCCTGTCGTCGTCAACGTGAGTTTACCGTGCTTGATGCCGCGGGTGGAGCAGAGGCGCTCCCCGAAGGCCTTCACGTCCCGAGCCCGACCCCGCAGGATCAAGACCTCGAGGCAGTTGTGGTGGTCCAGGTGGACATGGACCGTGGTGACCACCAGATTATGGTGATCATGCTGGAGATCCACGAGGCGCGACGGGAGATCCAGGTTGTGGTGGTCATAGACCAGAGAGACGGTCCCGGCCACCTGGGCGTCGCCCGCCTCCCACTCGCGCTCTACCAGCTTCTCTCGGATCAGATCGCGGATCGCCTCGGAGCGGTTGGAGTATCCCTTCCCGCCGATGTGCTCATCGAAGCGCCGGAGCAGCCCTGTGTCCAACGACACACCGAAGCGCGCGGTCTTGGTCATGGTCTACACCTCCATAGAAGGGTATGATACTGCACATGAAGATCATCGTCATCATCGTCATGGCCGCGCTCGTGGGGTGCGGCGGGGGGGGGGCGTCCGAGACGACGCCCTCAGACACCACAACCGACATCGCCGAGGAGATCCTCCTGGTGATCGACACTCCGGCGGAGGGTGAGTGGAGCGCCAGTCCGCTCGTCCTCGTCACCGGACGCCTGCTCGGGACAGACGGAGGGACCGTATCCCTGGGTGACCTGAGCGCTCCGGTCGTCGACAGGTTCTTCTCGCTCTGGGTACCCCTGGAGCAAGGTGAGAACATCCTGGCCATCGTCCATGATCCCACCGGCGCGTCTGCGACGGTGACGGTCTCCCTGGACGCGCTCCCGCCGCTCCTGGTCGTTGAAACCCCGTCCCGTGGGCAGGTGCTCCCCGACGGTGGGTCCCTGGAGGTGCTGTTCGACGCGAGCGACGAAGAGGGGCTCGCCGCGGTGCGGGTGCAGGGGACGGAGATGTCCCCCGGGGGGCCGTACACGGCCCTGATCCAGCTGAACCCCGGCATGCAGCACATCGTCGTCGAGGCGGAGGACGCGCTCGGCAACCTCGCCCGGGAGCACCGCTCGGTCCTGGTTGGTCCCCTGCTGTCGTGCGAGGAGCTCTCCGAGGCGCCTGCGCTGTCCCTCGGTGCGGGCGCGGACGTGCTCGATCTCGCCGCGGCAGAGGTCGCAGGCCGGATGTCCACCCTCGAAGTGGCGGATCTCCTGGAGGCCTACAACCCGATCTACTCGAGCGGCAGCATCGTGTTCAACCTCACGGACGTAGCCTTGACAGGGCTCGGGTTGGATCTCACCCCCAGCCAGGGCCACCTGGACCTAGTGGTCTCCATGGAGGAGATCACCGCTTATGGAACCGTCGCAGCCGGGGTGACGGAGCTCGATCTGGTCCTGTCCCTGACCGACGTCACTGTCGCCGGTTCCGCCTACGTCTCGGTCCCGGAGCCGGGGCTCGTGGACGTGTCTGCTAAGGATCTCGAGCTCACCTCCGGGGCCTTGGAGATCACGGCCCTGGACGAGTCCGGAGAGGAGGTCGTCGCGCCCACCCAGGTGAGCGGCGCCATCCTGGACTTCGTAGGATCCTTCGTGGCGGACATGGTCGAGGCGCAGATTGCTGACCTCCTGGCCGACGCGACAGGATACGGCGAGGGGTCGATCCCCTTCGATCTCTTCGGGGAGCCTGTCCTCTTGGAATATCACGTCCTCGATGCGATCATCCAGCCGGCAGGACTCCGCCTGGACATGGCCGGCGCGTTCACCCTCGAAGGCGAGCCGGTGCATCCCTGGGACCACGGCTGCCCCGGTCACATGGCGCCCATCCCGGACGTCCCCCCATCGGGGGGGCTCCATATCTGGATCTCGTACCCGTTCCTCGACCGCATCCTCCTGGGACTCTGGACCCGAGGCTGGATGGACTTCATCATCGATCAGGCCTTCGTCGACTCCTTCAAGGCGGAGGTCACCCTGGTCTGCGGCATGCTCGGCACCCTCATGGAGCTCGGGAGCCTCGACGCGGACATAGAGGCGCCCATGGAGATCTCCATCTCCGCCCCGCTGCCGCCGCTGATGGCGCCCTCCACGATGATGGACACCGGAGTAGCCCTGGACATCGGTGACCTCGGCCTGGACTTCTCCTGCGCCGGCCTCGCTGAACCACAAGCCCGCGCCCACCTCTCCCTGGCTGTGACCCTGGGCTTCGAGGTCACCGGTGCGCGCCTCACGCCGACCCTGGAGTTCGGGAACCTGCTCCTCGACGTCTCGGGCATCCCATCGGAGGACAAGCGTCGGGTGGAGGGGGGCATCGAGGTAGCGCTGGA
Organism: uncultured Myxococcales bacterium; assembly: GCA_964576155.1. Taxonomy (GTDB): domain Bacteria; phylum Myxococcota_A; class UBA9042; order CAIXZC01; family CAIXZC01; genus CAZNWW01. The sequence continues at coordinate 5,923 of CAZNWW010000163.1, forward strand.
GGGCGTCTTCACAGAGCTCCTCCCTTCCCTCTCAGAGGCCTTGTCGCCCATCGATCTCCCGGGGATGATGGGATACCAGGTGACCCAGGGCATCGCAGGGAACGATCCGGCGACGGATTGGTTCCAGATCCACGCGCTGGTGACGGGGGGTGCCGAATGAAGGCGATGACCACAGCCATTGCGCTCCTCCTGGCCCTCCTCGCCATGGCCTGCGACCCGGGCTCGGGCACCGCGGGCACATCACCGGAGCCGGGATTGGAATTCTCCCCTGCCTGCGAAGCGCACCCGCACATCCAGGTCCTGGCCTTCGACTGCTGGGGACGTGGGACAGCGGTCCAACCAGGAGGGGTCCCGGTAGATGATCGAATCCTCCTGGAGGCTACCACCTGGGACGTCCCGGTGAACGCCGGGCTCGGGGTGAAGACGAGCGTGACCCTGTCCTGGGACGGCGACGTCGCTCCGGGCACGCTGGCCGTCGGCAGCGCCTGGGCCGCAGTGGCCTTTCACTCCGAGGACCGGGCGGGGCTGACCTGCCCTGCCTACACCATAGCCGTCGGCCAGGACGACGAGTGGCTGGCCTGCACGGGCCGGGCGCCCTCGCTGAACGAGGCAACCCTCTATATTGACGGGGAGACACTCTACACCTCCCTCGCCGAAGATCTCGAGTCCGCCACCGAGCGAGTTCACGGCGCCACCTGGTGGTGGCAATCGAACTTCGAGCTGATCAGGCCGGAAGAGAACCACACACTCTCGGAGGCTGAGCGCACCAAGAACACCGTCATGGCGATCCTCGAGGGCCTCGTGGGGATAGAGAAACGGATCATTGTCGCCCGCTTCGCCGGTGGCACTGCGGGCGGGCTGGCCTACGTGAACACCGATCCCGCGCTGCGCGCCCATGCGCTGGCCTCCGGGGACCAATTCGAAGTAATCAGCCAGAACAACCCCACCCCGATTCCCCTGGACGGCGAGGTGGAGCTCGTCCCCCACCCCGCCCCGTTCACCTCACGCCTCGGGGACAATCCGGCCCTCTCCGACCTGGAGTTCTCACCGGCCTCCGGGACCATCGAGGCTGCGGTCGGGGCCACCCTGGAGGGCGCATCCTGGCACCAGAAGGTCTGGGCCATCGACGGGAGCATTGCCTACGTGGGGGGAATGAACATCAAGAGCACGGACTGGGACACGGATGACCACGACCCCTTCAACGCCCGCCGCATGAAGTTCATGTCCACCCAGGACGAGCGCCTCGCGGTCCTCGAGCGTCGCGCCCTGGCGGACATCGGTCCCCGCAAGGACTACGGGATCCGCATCAGCGGTCCCGGGGCCAGGGACGTGGACGATATCCTCAAGACGCGGTGGGACCTGGGCCGGGCGACGGGGGATCTCTTCGCCGAACACACCACCGCATGGGACCTCCTGGAGCCCGCTGCATCCCCCGCCGAAGGTATCCTGCTCCAGGTCCAGGCGACCCAGCCGGAGCCCATGGGGGAGCGGTCGATCCTGGAGAGCACCGACAAGGCGATCCGCAACGCCCGGGACTTCATCTACATCGAAGACCAGTACTTCCGGATGCCCGTGATGCTGGACGCGTTCCAGGAGGCCCTGGACGCCGCTCCCAACCTACGGATCGTGGTGGTCACCAAGCCGGTATCACTTGTCGACGGCGCCAAGAAGTGGACGGTGATCATGGACGACGAGCTCCGTGAGATGGCCGGCGAGCGGTACCTCCTCCTTGGTATGCAGGCCTACGCAGCTGGTTATCTCCTGGACCCGGAAGAGGAGACGCCCCACTTCCAGGGCATGGACATCCACTCCAAGATGCTCA
>CAZNWW010000164.1:0-7725 GCA_964576155.1 uncultured Myxococcales bacterium
GCTCAGCGTCAGTGGGCCGAGGCTGTCCAACGCGACGATGCTGCCAAGGGCCGATGCCGAGGATTCGGATGTCCTCGTCCTGGAGACGGCGGGGCTCTGCGCCCGGTGCTCTCCCTTTCCCGCGCGGGCCTTCGGAATCTTCACCGTGGACCTCACCGGCGGACTCCACCTCCCCGGAAAGGTCGGCCCCATGCTGGAGACCTGCGACCTCTGCGTCTGCACCCGTCCGGATCGGGTCACCGGTACCGAGCGCATCCTCTTCGAGGGGGCCCTGCGTGCGGTCCGCCCGGACCTCCTGATCCACTTCGTGAACGGCCTCACCGGGGAGGGCGTGCGGATCGTGACCGCCGGGGTCGAGGGCTGGCTCCGGTCCGGAGGCGGCACGGGTGACCTCGAGATGCGACGACCCCTCCCCCAGTTCTTCTGCTCCTTCTGCCTCGGTCGCACCGAGGTGGGAATCCTGCAGGCCTGAGGAGACACCATGGACCTGGCCATGCTCCAAAAGGCGCTGCGATTGGGAGACGACGAGCTCGCCCTCCTCGTTGGCTTCCTCTGTTTCCGCGAGGAGCCCGGGTCGCGCCTGCCCGACCTGGCCCGGCTGGAGGCCGACAGGGTGGCAGCGGCGTTGCCGGGCCTACTGGCGAAGGGCCTCGTCAAGACCAACGAACGGGGCGACGGGACCTGGTACCGGATCGCCCCTGCGGAGGACATCGCCGCCCGGGCCTGGGACACGATCCCGGAGGATGACCCCGAGCGACCCGCCTTGGATCTCGAGCTGGAGCGCATCGGGGAGGTGCAGGAGCTCGAACGACGACGCTTCATCAACGTCATCGGGGTGCGGGAGCGCGTGGCCGCGCCCGCACCGATCCCCCCTGTGGCGGACTTCATGCGCCGCTTCTACCCCTACCTGGATCTCCGCCTGGGGACCGTGTGCAATTTCAACTGCGTCTACTGCCTCGTCGGCAGCGAAAAGAAGCACGTACGACCCCTGGAGGAGATCGAGGCGGATCTGACCCTGGGGCGCCGGGCGGGACTCCTCGGCGTCTCTCTCACCGGTGGTGAACCGACCTTGTACCCCAGGCTCTTCGAGGTCCTGGCGCGTTGCCGGTCCATGGGGTACGAGCGCATCGTGCTCCTCACCAACGGGAGCCTCCTGGGATCGCCGCGCAACGTGCAACGCCTCATCGACGCGGGGGTGAACGCGTTCGGTCTGTCCTTCGACACGCCGGATAAGGCGGCCGCGGAGCGGCTCTGGCGGCGGGGGGCCTTCGACGCGGTCCTGGCCGGATATCGGAACCTCCTGGCCCACCCCGAGGTAGCGGTGGGCACCATCGGCGTGATCACTCGACCGACCCTCGCCCACATGCCCGCGCTGGCGCGGCACCTCGTCGAGATTGCGCGGGATCACCGCGGGCAATCCTACTGCAACCTGGACTTCGTCATGCCCGAGGAGAACGCTTGGGAGCATCGGGAGGCCCTCGTGCCTGATCTTCGCGAGGTGGCGCCCCTCTTGAAGGAGGCCCTCGGGATCGCTGCAACAGAGGGCGTTCCTCTCACGTACCGCGGAGTCCCCCCCTGCGTCGCCGGGGAGGATCACCTGGACCGGGACGCGGATCGGTTCATGACGATCTTCCAGATCCACGAGGACGACGACGGCGTTCGCTTCAACCGGATCGCGTTGGATCTCTATCGAACCAAGCCTCCCTCCTGCATGGCCTGCAAGCATTACCGCACCTGCCCGGGGGTCTATCGCTCCTACCTTCACCTGCGAGGTCCGGACGCCCTGGTCCCTATTTCGCGTCGCCGGAGGGCCTGATGCGCATAGCGTTGGTGGGAGGACCCTCCGCAGCAGGCAAGACCTCGATCCTTCGCCACGCGCTTCGGCCCTTGGTCGATGCGGGGCTGAACCTCCATCTCGTGAAGTTCGACTGCCTGGCGGGCTCCGACGTTACGCTCTACGCGGCCGCGGGCCTCCCCGCCAACATCCGCCTCGCCCATGACGTGTGCCCGGACCACCGCTTCGTCCACGAACTCGGCGAGGAATGGCTGGACGCAGAGGAAGGGGGCGCCGACCTCCTGGTGGCAGAGACCGCTGGGCTCTGTGACCGTTGCAGCCCGTTCCTGCGCCGGGCGGGCGCGATCTGCGTCCTGCCCCTCACCGCGAGCCTCCACGCGCCGGCCCGTCTCCGGGCCCAGGTCGCCCACGCCGATCTGGTGGTGCTGACCCGGGGTGAGTTGGTGAGTCAGGCAGAGCGTGAGGTCTTCAAGGTGACAGTGAAGGCCCTCAACCCCACCGCGGAAATATTGGAGATCAATGGACTCACCGGGGAGGGGGCGCGGGATCTGAGCCGCTGGCTCGAGGCACTCCCGCCGCTCACACTCCTGGACTCCGAGAGGTTGCGATACGCGGTCCCCCGGGGGGACTGCAGCCGCTGCACGGGGGGGATGTGATGAGCGACCGCTGGGAGCTGGTGATCCGGGGCGGCACCGACAAGTCCGGCCTGCCGGAGCCCGTCGGAGAGGTCCGGCTGGGCCCGGGGGAGGTCCTGGCCCTGGTGGGCGCTACCGGTTCGGGCAAGACCCGCCTCCTCGCCGATATTGAGCGCCTGGCCGACGGGGACTCTCCGACCGCGAGGTGCGTATCCCTCGAGGGACTGGAGGGTCCGGACCCCGTGGCCCGGATCAGCCAGTCCATGGGTTTCTTCATGGATGCGACCGTGGGCGAGTTCCTCATCCTCCACGCGAAGAGCCGCGGACGGGATGGTCTGGAAGAGCTCCAGGCCGAAGCCCTGCGCCAGGCCAACCGGATCTGCGGTGAGGGTTTTTTGCTGGACACCCCCCTTGCGCACCTCAGCGGCGGCCAGGCCCGGGCCCTCATGGTCGCGGACACGGTCCTGGTGAGTCGCTGCCCCGTCGTGCTCATCGACGAGATCGAGAACGCGGGGATCGACCGGCGGGAAGCCCTGGCGTTCCTGCTTTCCCGGGACGTCGCGGCGGTGGTGGCCACCCACGATCCCCTCATCGCGCTGGGTGCGTCCCGACGCCTCGTCATGACTGGCGGCGCCATGTCCGCGCTCCTGGACCGCACCGTGGCTGAGGAAGGCCTGCGGGCCCGCCTCGATGTCGAGGAGGACCGCCGATCGGCCCTCCAGACGCGTCTGCGAAGCGGACAGCCGCTGGAGACCCCCGAAGGAATCAAATAGGTCCCAAAAGTCCTTGCAATCCTGGCCCTCCGTCGTAAAAATGCGGCCGTCGTTACAGGCATGTTGGCATCGCAAGGAGGCACTCCATGATCCGAGTTGTGGGCAGGCAGACGGGCTGGGCGTGGATCTGGCAACGCACCACAGCGCTCTTCCTCGCAGTAGGCCTGCTGATTCACTTCTGGGCACTGCACTACATCAAGCTGTTCGATGAGGCCAAGAACATCCCTGCGGAGAGCCGCTGGGTAGGCGCCCGATTCCTGGAGTCCCCGGTGTTCTGGACCGTCTTCGACGGCCTCCTGCTGGTCACCGCGCTGTACCACGGGTTGAACGGTGTCTACGGCATCGTCCAGGACTACAACCCATCGAAGAAGGTCGCCTCGATCTGGGTCTGGTCCCTCTGGGGCCTCGGGCTGATCCTCTTCGCGCTGGGCCTGTCGCTGCTGCCGCGCTTCGTGGCCTTCGCCGCAGGGACATGAGGAGGGAGCCATGGGTCTGAATTACGTCAAGGAAGCGAAGCTCAACTGGCACGCAGGGATGGTCTCCTTCCTCGCACAGCGGATCTCCGGCGTCGCCCTGGTCCTCTACCTCGTCCTCCACATCCTCAGCCTGTCCTCGAGCAGGGGGGGTGCGGAGAAGTTCGACAAGGTCATGATGGGCTACGCGCAAGGGTTCCTCTTCCACTTCGTGGAGTGGCTCCTCCTGATCGCGGTCCTCTTCCACATGTTCAACGGCCTACGCATCATTGCGGCGGACTGGCTGGGCGTCACCCACCTTCAGCGGGGGATGCTCTGGGTCGCGGGGGTCCTCCCCGGGGCCGTCCCGCTGGCCCGCGTCGTCGTGTTCTTCTGAGGCGGGGGGCGAGAAGATGATTTACCACGAAGCAATCGTCGTCGGGGGCGGGCTGGCCGGAATGCGGGCAGCCATCGCGCTCAACGAGAAGAACGTCAAGGCTGCGCTGATCTCCAAGTGCCACCCCCTGCGCTCCCACTCCATCGCGGCCCAGGGGGGCATCAACGCTGCCCTGGGCAACAACCCCCGGGGGGGCTTCGACTCCCCGGAGAAGCACGCGTTCGACACGGTCAAGGGGAGCGACTACCTGGCGGACCAGGACGCAGCGCTCGCTCTAACTCGGGCCGCGCCGGAGATCGTCTACGAGATGGAGAACTGGGGCTGCCCGTTCTCCCGGGACAGCGTCGGGCGGATAGCGCAGCGACCCTTCGGGGGTGCGGGCTTCCCGCGCACCTGCTACGCGGCGGACAAGACAGGCCACGTGCTGATCCACTCCCTGTACCAGCAGGTGGTCCGATACGAGCACGCGTCCGAGCGCCACAACATGCAGGTCTACAACGAGTGGATGGTCACCCGCCTCGTGGTGGAGAACGGGGTCTGCCGGGGGGTAATCGCCCTGAACCTCGCCACCGGGGAGCTTGAGGCCTTCATGGCCGAGGCGGTGATCTTCGCTACGGGCGGCCCCGGGCGGATGTTCCTGCCCACGACCAACGCGCTGATCTCCACGGGCCTCGCGATCGCCATCCCCCTGTGGGCGGGCGTGCCCCTGAAGGACATGGAGTTCATCCAGTTCCACCCCACCACACTCCTGGGCACGGGGATCCTCATGACCGAGGGCTGCCGCGGCGAGGGGGGCTATCTCATCAACGCAAACGGAGACCGCTTCCTGGCGAATTATTCCGACTCGGCCAAGGCCATGGAGGTCGCGCCCCGCGACATCGTCGCGCGCAACATGCAGCGGGAGATCAACGAGGGTCGGGGGATCAACGGGACCTGGATCGATTTGGACCTCCGCCACATCGGCGCCAAGAAGATCCAGAAGCAACTGCCGGGGATCAGGGACCTGTCGATCAACTTCTCCGGCGTGGATCCCATCAAGGAGCCCATCCCGGTCAAGCCCGGCCACCACTACACAATGGGCGGCATCGACACCAACGCGAAGACCGAGACCGTGGTCCCGGGCTTCTACTCGGCCGGGGAATGCGCCGCGGTGAGCGTTCACGGCGCTAACCGCCTTGGCGGCAACTCCCTGCTGGAGACCCTGGTCTTCGGGCGTGTCGCCGGCTGGGAGGCTGCAGACTACGTCCAGGCAAAGGCCGACTCCAAACAGGGCGAGCAGGCCATCGCCGACGCGCTCGCCGAGGAGGAGGCCAAGATGAAGTCCCTCACTGAGGGGGACAGCTCCGAGAGCTTCGCCGGGATCCGCGACGAACTCGGCGCGGCCATGGTGGAGTTCGTGGGCATCTTCCGCGAGGAAGCAAAGATCAAAAAAGGCCTCGCCAAGGTCAAGGAGCTGCAGGAGCGGTTCAAGGGGGTCAAGGCAGGTTACGCCGGAAAGACCCACAACCAGGCCCTCACCTGGGTCCTGGAGTTGGAGGGCAACCTCGCGGCCGCGGAGGCCACCGTCGCCGGCGCGCTGCTCCGCAGGGAGAGCCGCGGGGCCCAGTTCCGCACCGACTATCCTACCCGAGACGACCAGAACTTCCTCAAGCACACCCTGGCCAGTTGGAGCAAGGACAAGGGAATGTCCCTCTCTTACAGTCCGGTGACCTTGGGGACCTGGGAACCCAAAGAGCGGAAGTATTAGGAGAGAACCATGGATATACTTTTCAATGTCTTCCGGTTCGATCCCGGCGTGGACAAGGAGCCGCGGTTCCAGGAATACAAGGTCCCGCATCGCAAGGGCCTCACCGTGCTGGACGCGCTGTTCTGGATCCAGGACAACGAGGATCCGTCTCTCTGTTTCCGCTCGGCCTGCCGGGCCGCGGTCTGCGGATCCTGCGCCATGCATATTGCGGGACGCTACCGTCTGGCCTGCGAGACCCAGGCGGACATCAAGGGGCCCGGTCCCATGGTGATCCGTCCCCTGGCCCACCTGCCCGTGCAGCGTGATCTCATGGTGGATATGGACCGCTTCTTCGACGCGTACAAGCAGATCCTGCCGTACCTGCTCACCACGGAGGATCCACCCGAGCGGGAGATCCACCAGTCCCAGTCCGAGCGTCTGAAGCTCGACGAGATCATCGACTGCATCCTCTGCTCGTCCTGCTTCGCGGCCTGCCCCATGACAGGATCGGACCCCGAATATCTCGGCCCCGCGGCCCTGCTCCAGGCGAACCGCTTCCTGCTGGACTCGAGGGACGACGCGGACGAGCAGCGGCTGGAGCTGGTCTCCGACGAGCACGGCGTCTATCGCTGCCACACCGCGTTCAACTGCTCCGTGGCCTGCCCCAAGAGCCTCGATCCCGCAGGATCCATCGCGCACCTCAAGCGTGCGTCCTACAAGGGCTTCCTGAAGGTTCCGTTCCGTAAGTAGAGCTCTCTACGGCATTAGAAAATCAGCGCAGGACGACGCGCCTTCACCGATGGGAGCGCAGGCGTAGCCTGCGAGGCTGTTGTCGTAGAGGTCGTAGCGGGCGGTGCAGCTCATGCCCTCGGGGCAGTCGGTGGCCAGGACGCACTCCGTTGTGCAGAAGCCGCCGTCCGCGCCGCCGTAGCTGTAGTAGCAGATCCCGCTCTGACAGTTGAAGTCCTTGATGCACGCGTTGCAGAATTCTTCGGTTTCGATATAGCAGGACGGGACCGGGTTCCCGTCCCAGGTGGGGAAGCACACACCGGAGCCGTTCGGGCCCGCGGCGATGCAGGCCATGTCCCCGATACATTCGTCCGATGACTCACATATTTTTGAGCAGAACTTCTCCTTGGAGTACGTCATCTCGAGGCAGAGGTGCCCCACCGCGCAGTCGGGATCATGACGGCAGGGCGTGCATTGGGCGCCGTCCACGAGGCAGGTCCCCCAGATCGGGCGGCAATAGAAATCCTCCAGGGCCTCCTCGTAGATGCAGCGACTCCCCGCATCGCAGGAAGGCGTCCCCGGTACACAGGGCGGCGAGCAGAACCCGGCGCCCGTCTTATCCTCGAGGCAGCGCATCCCCGGGAGCATGCATTGGATGTCGTCCTGGCAGGGGGAGCAATAGTCAGACACCGTGCAAATCTCGGGCGTATGGATTCCGCCGAGCTTCAGGTTGCAGGTGTGATACTCCGAGCAATCGAGGTTGTCCTCACAAGCGGACGAGCACGTCGGATAGAGGTCATCGGGGCCGTTGGTGTAGCATTGGAGACCGGCAGCGGTGCAGTCAGCGTCAGAGGTGCAGAACTCTCCGTAGCCCTTCGCTGAGATCCCCGTGGTGAAGGGCTCGGGGCCGGTGTCTTTCGGGGGGGGCGTGTCCTCGGGTGGCGGCGTGTCCTCGGGAGCCGCGGTCTCGTCGACGGTGTCCGCGGGCGGCGTGGTGTCCGGGCCGCCGCCGTCTTCGCCGTTGCCGCCGCCGGAGCCACAGGCCCCGAGCGCCAGAGCCAGGATCGCCAGAATCGCCGTCGTCCTCATCGTCCGCTCCTCTCAACACAAAAGATCTCGATTCAATCGAAGAGTTCGCTGCCGCTCTTCCGGTTCTTCCCCGGCTGGATGCCAAGATGCTCGTATGCCCGGGAGGCCGCTACGCGCCCCCTTGACGTC
>CAZNWW010000165.1:0-7703 GCA_964576155.1 uncultured Myxococcales bacterium
ACCGATTCGCAGCCTTCGATGGTGCAGGGATTTCCATCGTCACAATCCAGGAAGGCCCCCCCGACGCAGGTCCCGGCCGCGCATTCGTCGTCCATGGTGCACGGATTCCCATCAGAGCAGGCCACGGTATTGAACGAGAATGTGCACCCGCTCAGCGGGTCGCAGCCGTCGTCCGTGCAGGGGTTCCCGTCATTGCACTGCAGAGCAGGCCCTTGCACACATTCCCCATCCTGACAGGTATCGCCGATGGTGCAGCCGTCTCCGTCGTCGCACGCGTAGCCCTCGTGATCCGACGCCACGCCGCATTCACCGGTCTCGGGATCGCAGACCGCCTTCAGGCAGATCCCGTCCGGACCCTCGGGCTCCGCGCATTCGGTGACGCTGTCCGGGTCGACCTTGCAGACGAATGGGAAGGCCTCGGTGTCGCAGAAGAGCGTGCCGGTGCAGAGGTCCCCGTCCTCCAGGGCCTGGCACTCCGCATCGGTGATGCACTGGCAATCCACCGCCACGCCCAGGCAGACGCCGTCGTCGCAGAAGTCCCCGACCGTACACGGGTCATCGTCATCACAAAGGCCCGGTGCGGGGGTGAACAGGCAGCCCCCGTCCTCCGCGCAGCTGTCCTCGGTGCAGGGGTCGTCGTCTTCACAGGTCACCGGCGCACCCATGCAGATCCCGTCCTCACAATGATCCGCTGCGGTGCATGGGTTGCCGTCCACGCATTCTACGCCTTGGAGCACCTCGTGCCCGCATCCAGCCTCGCCGCTGCAGGTGTCCGATGTGCAGTCGTTGCCGTCGTCGCAGAGGTTGACGAAGTCGCCGCCCACCTCGAGGGGCTCGTCTACGTCCCCGTCGCAGTCGTCGTCGCCGCCGTTGCAGATCTCCATGGCCGGGACGGCCGCGTCGCATTCCGAGAGGCCGGCGTCGGTGCAGACCCGCTTGCCGCCGCAGGCGCCCTCCTCGTTCTCCGAGGTGCAGGGAGTCCACAGCCCGAGGGCCACGGACTTCTCGGTGCAGGGACAGACCCCCGCGTCTGCGGTGCACTGAGACAGGGTGACGCCGTCCACGGTCTCGACCTCTTTGCAGGTGAATCCCCAGGGACAGGTCCCCGCCTCGCCGCAGGCGCCGCCGCAGAACGAGCCCTCGTCGCTGTAACCTACGCAGGCGTCATCCGCGCCCGCAGGAGAGACGCAGCCCGCCGCCGCAGCGCAGGGCTTGCACAGGTTGGCATAGCTCGACACGCAGACGTAGACCAGGTCCGGGTCCGTTCCGGCGACCTGCCGACAGGTCCAGCCCTCCGGGCATTCGGTCTGACAGCTCCGGGTGCAGACGCCCTCCCCCATGTGCTCGACGCACCAGCCGGACTGGCAATCCTCGTTGCCTGCGCATGGGTCGAGGAAGCAGCCTTCCCCTGGTAGACAGCCAGGCTCGATGTCGATGGGCTCGACGTCCTCGGGGGCCGTGTCCGCCGAGACGTCCGGGAAGGTGGTATCCGCAGAGACCGTATCCGAGGCGGCATCGGCCGTCGTGTCCGAGCCGCTCCCTCCGAGGTCGTCCACGGGGACGGTAGCGCCGCCGCCGTTGCAGCCGACGAGAATCAGAACAAAGGCTGCTGCCGGAAATCTACGCATCATCTCATCAACCTCATTGTTCGAGACATCCCGTTAATCGTAGGTGGACGGCCCCCAGGAATCAAGGCCCGGGGCGGCGGGAGCGGCTGGACGCTACGGCGGGAATGTGGTTAGGATTTCCGAGGAAACGAACCCGCACAGAGGAGCTGCCCATGAGACACATCGCAATCTTCACATTCTTCCTGGTCCTGACTCCGGCGATGGCCTTGGCCGGTGCGCCACCGGAGGCGAAGGGCGACGTAGCCCCGGCCTGGTACAAGGTCGGCACTGTGATGACCTGGGGCGTGGACGCGTTCGGCAAACAATACGATTTCGTAGTCACCCTCAAAAGACTCGACAAGGAGGTCGAGTTCGAGTGGCAGATGACCCAACCGGTGAACAGGAAGGGCTCGGTAAAGATGACCGAGATCGCGCTGGCCAGCGCCACGAAGCAGCACAACATGTTCAGCGGCGGCCCGCTGACCCTCGCGGACAAGACCACGGTATGGGTCTCCCAGGTCGTGCTGAAGCAGTACCGGGCGAAGTACATCGATCATCACCTCGACACCGGCTCAGGCCCGAAGATCTTCCTCCCAAACAAAAAGGACACGTCCTACAAGGTCGTCATCGACGGGACCGAGACCGAGTTCAAGCTCCTCCACCTCAAGGGCGAGGACGAGCATCTCTGGATCCTCGACAACCTCGCAGCGCCGGTGATCTTCAAGGACGAGCCCCAGGGGGGGGGTCAGACCCCGCCCATTGACATATAGTCCTGCAAATCCGCTAGCCATTTAGCTATTTGCGGCCGTGGATTTGAGCAACTCCGGGCTATTACCTTCGATACCTGATTGGTGGTCATATCCAGCCTCTCGCCGATCTCCCGCTGGGTAGATTGGGTCCATCTGGCGAGGGCAAGCACGGCGAAACGACGGGCGGGGTTGGCGCTTGGGCCTCTTTCTACATTGAGCAGATCGGCCATCTTGACACAGGCGATGTCTGTCACCTTGCGGAGAACGGTCTCGACGTCGGCGTCTACGTTGGATGGCGTCTTCGGGGAGAACTGGATCTTCGGAGTTCTCAGCTTCTCGATTCGCAGCCAACCGGTCTTGAGATCCATCTCAATGGGCCAGGGAGTCCGCTTCAAGTGGCGATCGATGACAAACTCGTGGACGCTCTTTACGCCTCCGAGGAGATCTAGGAGCACGTCAGTGGTCAACCAACGTGGACGCTGGTCGAGGTCGAGGTAGGCCTGGTGGCTCGTCCAACAGTCCTCCTCCGGGAGAGTCACCAGACGCGCACGCACCGGGTTCAGGTGCAGATAGGCCAGAAGCTCCTTCAGGTAGGCCTCGTCGTGGACCAGCTGATTCTTGAACCGGCCCCGGAAAACCGGCCCATCCCAGGAGTGCAGGCGGTTGACCTCCTGAGTGTAGGCGCCGTTGACGAACTGCATGCAGCGCGAGAGGTTGCCCAAATGCGATCTGACGAGCAGGTGATAGTGATTGGGCATCAACGCATATGCATGGATCTCGATGCCGAGCCTGCGAACCACGCGGTCCAGCACATCCAAGAAGAGCTCGCAATGACGATTCTCCTTGAATATAGACGCTCGCCGCGCACCGCGATGCCAGACGTGGTGCCAGGCGCCGGGGTGGTCTATTCGAGGTAATCTAGTCATGCCGCTATGCTAGATGAGGGGGTGCTATATGTCAAGTGGCGGGGTCTGACCCTTTTTGTTGGGCGTCCCCGCCAAGTCAGGAAGCTCCACGACGACGGGTGCATGGATTTTACGATCCGGGTGGACCGCGGAAAGGAACGGGTCGTCGTGGGCGGGGACAATGCCCAGGCACTCCCCCAACGCCACGAACAACCAGATGATCCGGAACCAAGGCGACGCAACTTCCATCCCAACCCTCCTTGACAGACCTGCACCACGATTCTACATTTTCGACGCCGACAACCCAGGAGATTCGTGATGAAGATTGTCTCCCTGCTCACCCTCGTCCTCCTCCTCGCCGCTCCCCAGGCCCGAGCCGAGGAGGGCATGTACCCGATCCAGCTGCTGAGTCCCAAAGTCGAGGACGCAATGAAGGCCCACGGCCTGACCCTGGACGCCCAGGGCCTGAGGGAGCTCTCCCTGGCTGTGGTCCAGGTCGCGGGCGGCGGCACCGGCTCCTTCGTGTCTCCGGCGGGACTGGTGGTCACCAACCACCACGTGGCCTACGGCTGCCTCTCCAGGCTCGACGCGACGGACGAGCACCGGGGCATCACCGACGCGGGGTACGTCGCGGCTGATCTTTCGAAGGAGCTGTCCTGTCCCGGCTACTACCTCCTGATCCTCGAGGACGTGCGGGATATCACCAAGAACGTCCGCAAGGCCAGCCGTCGCAAGAAGGACTGGCATGATCGGTTCGAGGCGGAGCGCCTGAAGAAGGAGGCGATGGTCGCCAAATGCCAGAAGTCCGGCGAGTTCATCTGCGAGGCCAAGGACTTCAGCGGCGGCCGCACCGTGAAGATGATGATCTACACCCGCCTGCGCGACGTGCGCCTGGTCTACGCACCCGAGGCCGCCATCGGCAAGTACGGCGGCGACATCGACAACTGGATGTACCCGCGCCACACCGGCGACTTCAGCTTCCTGCGTGCCTACGTCGCGCCGGACGGAGAAGCCGTCGGGTACGCTGAAGACAACATCCCCTACGCACCCAAGGCCCACCTCCAGGTCTCCACCGAGGGCGTGAAGAAGGGCGACCTCACATTGGTGTTGGGATTCCCGGGCCGCACGTCCCGGTTTGCCTCCGCGGCCGCGGCCCGCCAGTACGTCTCAAAGATGATCCCCTGGCGGCGCAAGGCCTACGGGGATCTGGTGAAGCTCCTCGAGGGCCTCGGCGCGGTCTATGACGACGTGGGACGGAAATACGCGGGGCTCATCGCAGGCCTCAACAACGCGACCAAGTATTACGGCCAGCTCGAGGAGGGCTTCGTGGCTGCGGACCTCGTCGCAAAGAAGGACAAGGCGGAGCTCCGACGCAAGGGCACCTTGAAGGGCCAGGACGCTGAGGACTACGCCTCCCTGACCGCGGAGATGGACCGGATCTACGCCGAGCTGGACGGCTACTACGATCAATTCACCCTCCTCGAGCGGATGACCTCGGTGGGCTCCGCGGCGCTGCGTTTCTCCCACGCCCTGGTCCGATGGGGCGTGGAAAAGCAGAAACCGGACATCGAGCGCAAGGGATTCAAGGAGAAGAACAAGCACCGCCTCTACGAGAGCTCGGACCGACTGGAGCTCTCCGCGGACCTCCGGGCCGAGGCCGCAATCCTGACTTACTGGTTCAAGGTTGCCATGGCCCTACCCGAGGACCAACGGCCCAGGGCAGTGGTCCAGCTCCTGGACACCGTGGCAGAGATCCCCGGGGATCTGGGCGAGCAGATCCTGCAAGAGGGCCAGGAGCGGACGGTCCGGTGGACCGATGCGTACGTGCCGCCCGAGCTCGAGGCCCTGGCCGCGTGGTATCTCCTGCGCAGCAGCAGGGTGGTGTCCTGGGACAAGGCCGGCGCCGACGCGGCCAAGGCTCGTCGGACGAAGTGGCTGGACCTGGACGGCGCGGCCATCGCCGGCATAGACGATCCGCTGATCGCATTCGCACGGACCATCGACGCCGACTACCAGGCTCTGAAGGAGGGTCCGTACCGGGAGGTGGAGGAGCGCCTGGCCACGGAGCTGAAGCGGTCCTGGGTGCGCCTGGCTGGCGCGCCCTACCCCGACGCGAATTTCACCTTGCGCCTCACCTGGGGCCTGGTGCTCGACTACCACGAGACCGCCACGGGCAAGGACCACCGCTACGTCACCGACCTGGCCGGCGTCCTGGCCAAGGAGACCGGCGAGGATCCCTTCATCGTGCCCGAGAAGCTCAAGGCAGCGGCGGGCGATCCGGGAGCATGGAAGGACAAAAACATCGGGGACGTTCCCATCAACTTCACCGCCACCCTGGACACCACCGGCGGAAACTCGGGCAGCCCGGTCCTCGACGCCCGGGGCCGCCTCGTCGGCCTCCTCTTCGACGGCACCCCGGAGTCCATCCTCTCGGACTGGCAGTACGACGACACCTACCAGCGCAGCATCTGCGTGGACATCCGCTACGCCCTCTTCCTCGCGGACAAGGTCCACGACGCTGAGCACATCCTCAAAGAGCTCGGCGTGAAGTAAAATCAACTGCGATCGGAGCGGGTGTCCCTGAACCTGAAGAGTCCAAACCGGCAGGGTCGAGGACTGGCGTAGTACCGGTAGGTTTGGCCCATCTGTTTTCTCCCCGTTTCCTCTGGGAGTGCCTCAATCTCCAAACCCTGGGCCTATCTCCAGCCCGGTACCAAAAACTCGATCAGTGCTCAAGTGACATACCTTCTCCCCCGTCCCTTGTAGCGCCCTACTCAATGACCGAGCTGCGCGAAATCGGGAATGGCCCGTAACGGCGGGGCGGATGAGTTTTGGCAAGCGATAGGGCATTCGACCGATGCGACCACTTCGGCCGCGCCGGAATCGGTCTCGATCGAGTTTTAGTACAGGACGGGGGATCCGCTCGCATGCGTCGGGCCAGGCTCCTTCTGCAGGAAGAGGACGCTCACTTGGGAGTTCCTGAGGAGAAACGGGGCGAAGGGGACCGCCTTCACGACGGGGTAGTACCTCCTGAAGCCCGAGTGGCGAGTCGCTTCCTTTTCGCAGAACCGGTACATCGAGAAGTGCTTCTCGACGAGCCGCCTGATCTGTCTCGTGCTGAGGTAGTTCGTGCTTGTTCTGAGGTACTCCGAGGCTTCGCGCGCCGCCTCTCGCGCGGAGCGGCCCTTCTGCATGTGCCGGGAGAAGCCGAGCGACATGCACAGGAGCAGCCAGGGATACCCCTGGAAGATCGTGGCCAGTGGAGCCTTTACATGCTACTCCAACAGGCTGTAGCGGGGGGCGAAGACGTGGAGGCTGACACCCCCGGGGCGGAGCACCCGCTGGATTTCTGCGAGCAGCTCGTCGTGGTCCTGGACGTGCTCCAGGACATACTCGCTGAAGACGAAATCGAACGTGCCGTCTTCGAAAGGAAGGGCATATGGCTCCAAGGTGATGCGTCGCAGCCGTCCTGAACGTTCCAGGTCGTCGACGAGCGGTCCCTCCTTGAACTGCAGATCACATCCGTAGGCGTCGTGACCCAGGTCGACATACTCCTGGACTCCATTGCCATTACCGCATCCGAGGTCGCAGATGCGCGAGGGGGTGGGCAGGGCATGGCCGAGATCCGCCAACAGCCCGAGTCGTCGCATCTCCTTTGTCGTCCGAGACGGGGTCGCCATCACCAGCCCCTCATTCAGCGGTGGACCCGAAGAGTGTACCTCGTTCAAAAATAACAAGCTATCGTCAGCCACTTCAACAAGGAAATCGTGAAACGTCTGCCGAGGAAAAACACTTGATTATCACGGCCTGATTCGAATACCAAGCGCCTGCCCGTGCCTTGTGTGGGGAGCTTCAGGTGATCAAGAATCCTGGTGAGGACGTTGAGATCTGTCAGGAAGGCGATGATGACCATAGACGCGTCGCACTTCGGACTGGTGAGCACGTCGCAAAGAGCTCGGCGTGAAGTAGCCGTCTCAACTACGATCTGAGCGGGCGTCCCTGAACTTGAAGAGTCCAACCCGTGCGAGGGATGGAACCAGCAGGATGTCGGCCATGAGCGCCACGAAGAGGGTATACGGCAGCAGGATCCCCATATTGCGGATCGGCAGGTAATCGCTCGCCGCCAGGGGTGCGAAGCCCGCCATCAGGACCAACGTGGTGATGACGATGGCGCGGCCCGAGAAGTGGAGGGTGCGGCGAAGCGCCGCCTCGATCCCGTCTCCCCGGCTGGATTCCAGCTTGTACCGCATCAGGAAGTGTATCGTGTCGTCCACGCCGATCCCGATGGCCATCATGGCGATGGCCAGGTTATCCGAGTCCACGGCATCCCAGAAGAACCCGAGCAGACCGCCCAGGGCCAGGATCGGCAGGGCGTTGGGCACCATGGCCCATAGCCCGGCCCTCAGGGATCCAAGGCCGATGATCATCATGATCGCGATCAT
>CAZNWW010000166.1:0-7690 GCA_964576155.1 uncultured Myxococcales bacterium
AGGGCCGCCGCCCGGCGGCGGCGCAGCCAGTAGGCGCCGCGCCGGACGAGGAGGGCGGCCAGGATGGTCAGGAGCCCGATCCCGGAGATGATCCCGAGCCAGCCGCCTTCTGCATGGTGGTGCAGGTGGCCCGGGCCGGGGCCCGTCGCCAGGATCCAGTCGAATGTCAGCCCCAGGATCACGCTCATGAGAGCGACGACGCCGACATAGATCAGCAGCACTCGGCGGCCAAGCCCCCGGTACACGGCCCCGATTGTGGCCACATTGGTGGCCGGTCCGGCCATGAGGAAGACCAGGGCCGTCCCAAGGGGCATCCCCGCAGCGATGAGAGAGGTCGCTACTGGGACCGAGCTGGTTGTGCACACGTACAGTGGCATGGAGATCAGTAGGGCCAGGCCCATGCCCGGGAGCCCCTGGGTCCACGTCATGGACTCCAGCGCGCCCTGGGGAATCAATGCTGAGATCAACGCCGCTGCGAGGATCCCGACGACGAGGTAGATGTCGATGCTCGCCAGGAGGTCGAAGATCGCGTATCGGAGCCCGTCCAGCGCCTTTCGGGGGAAGGGCTTCTTCGCCACAGCCGTCCCTGCTGCGTCCACCACCAACGAAGCATCCGCACCCTTGGACGCCGGACCCAGGCCCACCAGCACGCCGCCCAAGAAGCCGGTCACCACGGACGCCGCTACCTTGAATATCGCGAAGGGCCAGCCCAGGAAGGTCGCCGACACCAGGATCGAGTCCACCCCGGTCTGGGGCGTGCTGATCAGGAAACCGGTGGTTGCGGCGTCAGACGCGCCTTGCCGGCGCAGCCCGATCGCTGTGGGCACAACACCACAGGAGCACAGGGGCATGGGCGCGCCGACGAGCACCGCATTCAT
Source organism: uncultured Myxococcales bacterium (assembly GCA_964576155.1). GTDB lineage: Bacteria > Myxococcota_A > UBA9042 > CAIXZC01 > CAIXZC01 > CAZNWW01. The sequence continues at coordinate 879 of CAZNWW010000166.1, forward strand.
CACGGCCCGGGGTCCACGACCGGACAGGTGGCGACGCACCAGACCCAGGGGAAGAAACTCATGCAGCAGCCCCGCGAGGACCAGCCCGAGAAACAGCGACGGAGCCAACTCCATCGTCACCCCCCAGGCCGCCTCCAGGAATCCGCTCATCTCGTCCTCCTCTCGCACCTACCCTGCCAAAATCGGCGAAGGTGTCAACGTCGGGGCGGACCGCGGTGGTACAGCATTGGCAACCGATGCTGGGGAAGCAGCGGCGGTGGAAGGGGTTGACCGGGACGTCGTTGTTCAAGAAGTAAGCGTCCACCATGTCGTCGTCCCAGTCCACGATGGGGTGGACGCGATATCCGCCGAAGCGCGGATCCTCTGCGATCGCCCACAAGCGCGCCCTGGCCCCGCCCTCGGACTTACGGAGGCCGCCGAAGACCGCCGTGCGACCCGCCTCCTTCCTGTAGTCGATGAAAGGCTTGCCCTTGCGTAGATCACAACAGATCGGCTGACCGTCGTTCGACTTGAAGAGCTTGCAGCCGAGCCGATCCTCCTGCTGCTCCGGGGTCTCCTCCGGGTAGAGGGTCAGGATGTTGAGCCCGTATCGGCGCATGAACTCGTCCCGCAGGGCCAGAGTCTCGTGGAAGTGGAACCCCGTATCCACGAAGAGGATCTCGTTGTCCAACCCCGCTCGGTGGAACAGATGCATGAGCACGGAGGAGGTCTTCTGCGTGCTCGACAGGAGCACAGCGCCCTCACCGAAGGTCTCCGCGGCCCACCGCATGCGGCCAATTGCGTCCATCTCCATAAGTTGCTCGTTGGCTCGTTTCAGATCGATGTCCATGATCCGCCTCAGCACTCCCTGCACTCGGTGACCCGGGTCAGTCGTTTCATGTCGATGGCCCCCACCGGACATACCCGAAGGCATTTCCCACAGCGGATGCACTCGTCGTTGTCGATATGGATGAAGGTGGTCTCTCGTGCGAGCTCGGACTCGATGGAGCGCATCGGGAACCCGTCCCCGTCAGAGATCACATTGGAGACACGCTGGATACAGTCTCGGGGCGCTGCCTGGATGCACCAGTCGCAGTGGATGCAGAGGTCCGGGTCGATGGTGAACTTGTAGTTGCAGAGGTAGCAACGGGTGGCTGCGACCGCCGCGATTTCCGAGGAGAATCCCGATTCCACCTCCTGCTCGGGCGACATGCGTGTGTCGAGATCCAGGAGGGACATGGACAGGGGTGGCTGGATGTCATGGTCCCGCACCCGGCCCGTCTCTCCGTCCCGATCGGTGGTCTGTGCAGTGACCGCTGGGAAGAGACGACGCTGTCCAAGGAGCGCGGCGTCGACGTCCACGGCAGCGGCCTTCCCCGAAGCCACTGCGGTGATCACGTCCGCGGCGCCGCCCTGGAAGTCTCCAGCGGTGAAGATCCGTGGGTGGCTCGTCCTGTGCCCCTCCGCGAGGGTCACCCCGTCGGGGAGGAGGTGTGCGTCCCTGTGCTGACCGATCGCAACGACGAGGGTGTCGAACGCGATGGGCACACGGCTCCCAGGCACCGGCTCGATGGGTGGCTTCTCCCCAGGCTGGGCCGGCCACACGCGGTTCCGCTCGAAGACCATCTGACGGCGGCCGGCCACACCGGGCTCGACGGACTTGGGAGAGAGGAGGGTTCGGACCACTACCCCTTCCTCCACCATGGCTGCAATCTCGTGGAGGTCAGCGGACATGGAAGCCTCGGTGCGCCGGTAGGCCAGGGTTACTCGGCTCTGGGCCGGGGCCAGACGTCGGGCCGATCGGGCGCAGTCCACCGCGGTGAATCCGCCCCCGATCACGAGTACATCGCCGGACACCTTTCCCGGCGTCCCCGCGTTGAAACGCGCCATGAAGTCGAGCCCCATCTGCGCCCCGGACAGATCCCCGTCCACCTCCAAGGGGTTGGGGAGCATCGTCCCCGCAGCGAGGAGCACCGCGTCGTGGTCGTCGGCGAGCGCTGCCACCCGGGCTGCGTCCACCGGGGTATCGGTCTTTGCGGCGACGCCGCCTCGGAGGATCAGATCGATCTCAGCCGCTACGATGTCCCGCGGGAGTCGGAAGCCCGGGATCCCCTGGACCAGCATTCCCCCCAACACAGGGTTGCGGTCGAGGACGGTGACCCCGTGTCCCAGCCGCGAGAGCTCCCGGGCCGCTGTGAGGCCCGCCGGGCCGCCTCCGATGATCGCGACATGCTTCGAGGTGGCTTCGCACCAGGGAGCGAGCGGCCCCTGCCGGTCCTTCACGTGATCGGCTGCATAGCGTTTGAGGTGACAAATCTGGACCGGCCCCTCGACGTTGGTCCAGAGATGCCGACAGCGATCCTCACAAACCCGGGTGCAGATCCTGCCGAGGACACCTGGAAAGACGTTGTCCTCCTGGTTGATCCGGTAGGCCTCGTCGTGCTCTCCCCGGACGATGTGCTCGATGTACGCGGGGACATCAGTGTGCGTGGGGCAGGCCTCCTGACAGGGTACGGCGCGGGCCATGGTCTTGAGGTCCTTCGCTGCGCGCCCGACCCCTTGGTCGATGGAGAGATCTTCCGGGCGGGCCGCCCGCGCATGGTCGGCGAGGGACGCCATCTCCTTGAAGTGGTCGAGCCCGACGCGGGTCGAGCAATCGGACAAGCTCTCGTCCGGTCTCCGGATCCGCACGAACTCATCGAGGATCCGCCGGACCACCTCCTCGCAGTCGTCGAGCTTGACGTCCCCGAGCTTCTCGCCGAAGCGGGTCTGCGTACCCCCGAGGAGGACCTCGTAGGCCTCCACCGAGCCTTGCTCTTCCCCCCGTATCCGCGCACCCCGGAATCCGAGATCCGAGATGTGGTAGGGAGAGCAGGAGTTGGGGCAACCGGTGATGTTGATGATCCCCGCCTTCCGGATCCCTGCGTACTCGTCCCGGGACACAAGGGCGTGGAGCCGGTCGAAGAGCACCCGGGTCTCGGTGACGGCCTTTGGGCAGTACGTCGTCCCCACGCAGGCCACGATGTCCCGGAGCCCGAAGGACCCCACGGTGTCGAAGCCAGTCGCGCGGATCTCTTCCTCTAGCGATGCCGCGTCCTCGGAGAGCACCCCGTGGAACTCCAGGTTCTGGCGGTTGGTGGAGTAGAGGCGCTGATCGCCATAGAGCTCCGCCAACTCCGCCAGGCGATGGAACTGGGTGAAGGTCAGCTCACCCTTGGGGATGATTACCCGCACGGCCAGGCACCCGTCGGGGCCCTCGGGGGTCTCCTCGGTGAGGGGACGGGACGGGTACTCCGGGCCCCGATCCTCCACGTCCTCCATCACAAAGTCCGCAGTCTCCACGCCCTCCGCCGCCAGGTTGTCCAGGACCACGCTACGGCAGAACTCTATGCCCCGCCGGTGCACAACGAACTTGAGTCGGGACTTCGCCCGGTTGTACCGGTCTCCGTGGTCCCGGAAGAGGAGGCCCACGGCGCGGGCCACCGCTGCCGCCCGATCCGCTGGTACGAAGCCGAAGAGAGGCTCGGCCACGAAGGGCCGCCACCCCATCCCGCCGCCGATCACCACCTGGAAGCCGTACCCCGCGTCCGAAGCGATCGCGCTGAAGCCGCAGCAGTTGATGTGGGGCTGCGCGCAGTCCGCGCCGCAGCCGGAGAAGGTGACCTTGTATTTGCGCGGGAGGTTGTCCAGATCCCTGGCCGCGGCCAGGAGATCAGAGGTGCGCTTGGCGATGGGACGTACGTCGAGGCGCCGATACCGGCAGGTCTCCGCGAGGGGGCATGCGGTCACGTTTCGGGTCACGTCCCCGCAGCCATGGAACGTCGTGTTCCCCAGGACGCGAAGCTCTCGGAGCATGTCCGGTAACGCCCCGACCTTGAGCCAGTGGAGCTGCAGGGCTTGCCGTGTGGTCACGCTGACGATTCCCTGGCCATAGCGCTCGGCGATCCCGGCGATGTTCTTTGCCTGGGCGCTGGTGAACACCCCGCCCGGGATCATGACCCGGGCCATGTGGTTGCCAGGCTGCCGGCTCCGGTAGATGCCGTACCACTTGGCGATGTTCGAGTCCGCAGTGGACATCGCACCCTTGGCGGCCATCTCATCGAAGTCCAGGTAGAGGCCGGCTTCCTTGAGCTCCTCGTACTCGCTTCGATGCTCGAGAGTCAGTTTCCTGGCCATCTCCGGCTCCTAGTCCTCGTAGAACAGGAGGGTGGACGCGTAGCGTTCACTGGTGTCCGGGAACACAGCGACGACATCTTTTTCATGGAATTCCGGGCGCTCGGCGAGTTTCCGAGCGGCGGCCGCGGCTGCGCCCGAAGAGATCCCGGTGAGGAGACCTTCAGTCTGGGAGAGGACCCGCGCTACTCCGATCGCGTCGCGGCTGGTCACCGTCACCACCTCGTCTATGAGGTCACGGTCCAGAATCTCAGGCACGAAGCCTGCGCCGATGCCCTGGATCATGTGAGGGCCCCGGGGCGCGCCGGAGAGTACCGCAGACTCCGCAGGCTCGACGGCCACGATCCAGAGGTGTGGATTCTGCTCCTTGAGGAACCTGCCGGCGCCGGTGATGGTGCCCCCGGTACCCACTCCTACGACGAAGACGTCCACGCGCCCGTCCATCGCAGCCCATATCTCCGGTCCGGTGGTCCGGTAATGGACCTCCGGGTTGGCGGGATTGTCGAACTGGCCGGGCATGAACGCACTGTCTATATCCTCGACGAGCTGCTCCGCCTCGGAGATCGCGCCGAACATCCCGTCGCGACCCTCGGTGAGCACCAGCTCAGCGCCCAGGGACCTCAGTAGCTTGCGGCGCTCTATGCTCATGGACTCGGGCATGGTGAGGATCACCCTGTAGCCCTTGGAGCGCCCGACCATCGCCAGTCCGATCCCGGTGTTCCCGGAGGTGGGCTCGACGATCGTGGCCCCGGGTTGGAGGCTCCCATCGGCTTCCGCCGCCTCGATCATCGAGAGCGCAATTCGGTCCTTGACCGAGGAGCCCGGGTTGTACGCCTCGAGCTTGGCATGAATGCGTGCCGAGGCGCCCTCTCCGTACCTGTGAAGTCGGATCAGGGGGGTGTCTCCGATCAGCGCGGTGACCCCTGCTCTCCCTGCCTCCATGCTCCCCCTTAACGGGCATCTCCCCTATGCCCATAGCAATTGTGGTATAACCTACATCGTCGGCCCACCGGAGTAAAGGGGCAAACGAGTTAACGCTCGAGTTCACGTCAAGAAGCGCCTCAGGGAGATCACGTCCCCCACGACGATGAGCGCAGGGCGCGGAATGGGCGCCGACCCATCGAGCCCGACGGACGCGGCAGCGCCCACGGTCGTCTCTACGACGAGTTGATCAGGCAGGGTTCCACTGGAGATCACCGCCACCGGTGTCTCAGGGGGCTTCCCGTGGACCAGGAGCTTCTCGCAGATCTCCCTGAGACGATGAGCACCCATGAGGAAGACCAGGGTCCCGCGGCTGGGTCCGAGGTCCTGCCAGTTCACCCGGCTCTCGGTCTTCGCCGGGTCCTCGTGGCCCGTGATCACCTGGAAGTAGGACGCATGATCCCGGTGCGTGAGCGGGATCCCCGCGGCCGCGGGCGCTGCAACCGCCGAGTTGACGCCGGGAATCCTGGACGCGTTTCCCCTTGACGCAACGTCACCTGCCGACAACGGTAGAGGGTGCCCGGAAGCGCCAGACCACGCACAGGAGTCGCTGATGGTCTATCGAGCAGCCTTGAGCATGGCCCTCGTCCTGCTGGCCGCCGCCTGCGGCTCCAGCGGGGACGGTGACAACGGCGCTGGCTACCGCTGGAGCGGCGAGGACACCATTGTTTTTGACGTCAACCTCCCCCCTGGCGGGGACTTGTTCCCCGGGGTCGACGCAGCTCCCTGGCCAGGGAGCTGCGGGAGCGGCACAAGCCCGAGTACCATACCCTCAGGAGTCTCTGGAAGATCTTCCTCTACGTGCTGGGGCCCGCTGTGCTCGTTCTCCTCGAGCCGGATCTCGGCACCACCTTGCTGTGCCTCGGGGTAGCCTTCACCACGGTCCTTTATGAGGGAATGCGGTTCCCGTCGTTCCTCTGGTTGGTGGGAGTCGTGGCCCTGGTGTTCCCGGCGAGTTGGCAGCTCGATCTGATCCAGGACTACCAGAAGAACCGATTCCGCCTCTGGCTGAACCCGGAGGCGAAGAAGATTCTCGACAAGAACATGCAGCCGGAGCAGGCGGTCTGGGCCATCGGGGCGGGAGGATTCCTCGGTAAGGGCGCGCACATGGGCTCCAAATCCCGGCTGAAGTACCTCCCCGAGATGCAGACCGATTTCATCGTCACCACCTACGCGGAGGAGCGGGGGTTCGTGGGGTGCATGTTCCTGCTGTCTCTATACCTGGCACTTCTCCTCTGGGGCCTTTACGTCGCCCGCCTGGCGCGGGATCGCTTCGGAGTGCTTGTGGCCATCGGGGTGACCTCGTACCTGGCGTGGCAGACCTTCATGAATATCGGGATGGTCACCGGGTTGCTCCCCGTGGTGGGGATCACACTCCCGTTCCTCTCCTATGGAGGATCTTCCCTCTTGTCGATCATGGCGGGGATCGGGCTCCTGTTCAACATAACCTGGTTCAAGGGGAGGACCTGAGTTGGCCGGGAGCGAGCCTGATCCGCGAGGATCGCCTGACCCCTGATGAGGCGCAGTTCAAGAAGCGGCTCCGGGACCACAAGACCCACCAGGGTTACACGGAGAGCCGCCTGGACGGATATCTCGGGCAGGACGTGGTCCTCGCCTTGCTCGGGGCCCGACTGGAGCCGGGGGCTTTACGGCATTGGGGGAGCCGACAGGATATCAAG
>CAZNWW010000167.1:0-362 GCA_964576155.1 uncultured Myxococcales bacterium
GGACGACTACGGCGGCGAGAGCCCGTCGGAGTTCTTCGCCGTAGCCACCGAGGCCTTCTTCGCCAAGCCCCTCCGGCTCCAACGGGATTTGCCTGACCTCTATGCAGAGTTGGTCGCGTTCTACCGCCAGGATCCAGCGAGCATCTCCACCAATGACTAAACGTCGATGACGTTGCCGTTCCCGCCGTCGCTGGGTGGGCGACGCTGCTGGTGCATCGTCACAACCCGATGCTGGAACCGCTTCATGAGGTAGAGGGCGAGGAGGCGTCGGACCGGCGGCACCAGGAGGAGAAAACCCACCGCATCTGTGATGAAGCCAGGGGTTACCATGAGGAGCCCGGCAGCGACAAGACAAAGCCCGG
>CAZNWW010000167.1:372-1658 GCA_964576155.1 uncultured Myxococcales bacterium
GCGGCGGGGATCCGCCCCTGATCGGTCTCCTCCCGGATCCGCCGAATCGTCGCCAGCCCTTGTTGTTTCACCAGGCTCCAGCCCACGATACCGGTCAGAAAGATCAAACCCAGGACCTCCCAGGTCCCAATCTCACCGCCGACCTCGACCAACAGCCAGAGTTCAACCACGGGGATTGCAATAAAGAGTAGAAGTCCCATGGGGAGAAGGTAGTAGGGTTCTTGATGTTGTCGAGAGGCGGGGTTACTTCGCCCACTGCACCGTGAGGTTGGTGAGGATGGGGGTCTTGTCGGAGTCGGTGGACTGCAGACGGACCTGGATCTGGCACCAGCGGAGGTTTGGCAGGCCCTCGAGGTTGGCGGGGGAGTCGGTGATCCATGCGGTCCAGCCTGCCTGTTCGAGGCCGGCCTCGGTGGCCGCGGCTCGGCCGCGCACCGCCAGGTCCGTCACGCCGGGCTCCTCGATGCCGGTCCACTCAGCGCTCTTCCAGTAGATCGTGTCCGCGCCACCGTCGTAGTTCTGGGTCCAGGTTCCCTCGGGGTTGGTGAAGAGGAGGTGCTGGAATCCGGTCATGTCGGAGTAGGTGTAAGGGTCGTCACCGTTAGTCGCGTAATGGTTCACCGCGGGGTTGTTCCCCCAGTCCTCGATCGCCACCCTGGCACAGGTGTCCGAGTTGCGGCCCGCAGTCCAGAGCTTACCGTTGCGGTCGATGGCTGCGCCCACCGGGTGCGCCAGGGGAGAGCCCAGGTCCAGGGTTTCGTAGGCGCTGAAATCCGACTCGACCCGGATCACGTGGCGACGGTCGCAGCAGCCAGGCTTGTTGGAGATCGCCGAGTAGATGTACCCGTTTTGATCCACCACGACCCCTCGCGGGCTGCCGATGCCGCTGGTGTTCAGCCACTGCCAGCTGTTGGTGTTCGGCGTGTACCGGAACATCCCCTGGCATGCGTAGGAGCCGATGATGATTCGGCCGGCACCGTCCACGGTGATTCCGTACACGTTGAAGCAGCCCGCCAGGGAGGAAGGCGCTACATACACGCCATTGGACTCGATGGTCTCTATGTCCACGCTCTCGATGGACTGGATGAAGGGGTTGTAGTTGCTGGCCCAGTTGCAGTTGTTCGCGAACCACATATTGCCCTTGCTATCACCCGCCGCGCCGTAGGGGCAGCCGTCCAGATCCACAGAACCCAGGATGATGCACCGGGGCGGGCTCTGGTCCTCGTCCACCAGGGTACCTGAGACCTTGTACGCCTTGTGGTTCACCCAGGAGCCGGCCCAGACAT
>CAZNWW010000167.1:1668-7649 GCA_964576155.1 uncultured Myxococcales bacterium
CTGGTCGATCCCCACCGCTCGGACGTTCCCGAGGATGTCAGCGCGGCAGATGAGATCGCCCTCCTTGCTCAGGTGGACCATGTTCGAATGCGCCGGGTTGTTGACGTTCGCCCCGCCGCTGTAGGCCCGGTTCCCCACCCAGACCGACCCGTCGGAGACCACCACTGCGGTACGAGATGGGTACATGCCGTGGGACGTGACCTCCTTCTCCACGACGCCGTCGTCCACGTTGATCCGGACCACCTCATGGTGGTTAGCGTTGGCAATCCAGACGTGCTGCAGGCTGGACTGGGTCGCGTCCAGACAGAGGGTGTCCGGCTCCAGGCAGAGGGGATCCACCACGTCGTCCGGCTCGTTGTTCACGCCGTCGAACTCTCCATCCTCCCAGCCCGCCTCCTCGTCGGTCTCATCGAAATTGAGGGTACAGTCCGAGGAGCACCAGCATTGGCTCAGGGGGCATTCCACCGCGAAATCGTAGCCATCACATTCCTCGCCCCCATTGGCGAGGCCGTCACCGCACCAGGACAGACAGGTCGACTTGTCCCAGACCTTGCAGTCCACGAGGCATTGGAACTCACCCTCGTAGCAGGTTGTATGGAAGATCCCCGGTTCGCAGGCCTCGTAGGTCGAATCAATCACACCGTCGCCGCACCAGGAAGTGCAACCTGTGGTGGCGACTGACTGGCACTCGTCTTCGCAGACGAAAGCCCCGCTGTGGCAGAGCATGGGGAAGTTGATCGAATCGCAGATCTCCGTCGCGGGATCAAAGATCCCGTTGCCGCAGGTCTCATCGGACTTGCAGTCCGCGGAGCAGCCATCGCCACCGACCTGGTTCCCATCATCACAGGACTCACCCTGGTCCACCTGGTCGTTCCCGCAGCAGGGGACGATGAGGGGGAACTCGCAACCAACACCTGTTGCGCAGGTATCCTGGGTGCAGGGATCCCCGTCATTACAGGAGAGGACACCGGCTCCGGCCTCGCAATCGCCGTCGGAGCAAGAGTCCCCGGTGGTGCAGGGATCCCCGTCGTCGCAGGGTGCCGTGTTGAAGAGGTGCTGGCACCCCCCATCGAGGGTGCAGACGTCGGTGGTGCAGGGATCGTCGTCGTTACAATCCAACGAGCCCTCACCGACGCAAGCCCCGTCCGCGCAATGGTCGCCCTCTGTGCAGGGGTTGGCATCATCACAATCTGCACTGTTCGATGTAATCTGGCACCCGCTCTCCGGATCACAGGAGTCATCGGTGCAGACGTTCCCGTCGTCGCAGATGACCGTCGCGCCGCCGCAAGATCCATCAGAGCAGGTGTCGCCGCTGGTGCACGCATCGTTGTCATTGCAGGGATTGGTGTTGGACGTCGTTACGCATCCGGAGCTGGGCTCACAGGCATCGTCGGTGCACACATTTCCGTCGTTGCAGACCGGCGGCGCGTTCCCCAGGCAGACGCCACCCACGCAGGTATCCACCGTGGTGCACGCGTTGCCATCGTCACAGTTTGCGCTGTTGGCGGTGTTCACACAGCCGCTATCCGGATCGCAGGAGTCGTTGGTGCATACGCTCCCGTCGTCGCATGAGATCGGCGCCCCTGCACAGGCCCCCCCCGCGCAGGTGTCGTTTCCGGTGCACGCATCCCCGTCGCTGCAGGGGTTGGTGTTGAACGCGGTGACGCACCCGCTGTCGGGGTCGCAGGCGTCGTCGGTGCAGACGTTTCCGTCGTTGCAGATCGGTGGGGTCTTCCCGATACAGGCGCCACCATCACAGGTGTCCACGGTGGTGCAGGCGTTCTCGTCATTGCAAGGGACGCCGTTGGCTGTCACGATGCAGCCGCTATCCGGATCGCAGACGTCGTCGGTGCAGACGTTCCCGTCATCGCATTCCACCGCCGCGCCGCTGACGCAGTCGCCGTCTGCGCAGACGTCGTCCTCGGTACAGACATCCCCGTCCTCGCAGGGCGCAATGTTGTCCAGATGCTGGCAGCCCTCCTGGAGGTCACAGACATCGTCGGTGCAGGGGTTGTCGTCGTCGCACTCGATGACCTCGTCGGGCACGCAGCCCCCTTCCGCGCAGTGATCACCCAGGGTGCATGAGTTGCCGTCGTCGCAGGATTCGGCGTTGGGCGAATGCACACACCCGATCGCCGGCTCACAGGAGTCATCCGTACACAGGTTGTCATCGTCGCAGTCCACCGGGTCGCCGGGCTCACAGATGCCGTCCTTGCACTGGTCGGGCGCGGTGCAGGCGTCTCCATCGATGCAGAGCGAGGTGTTGTCCTCGTGGACGCACCCCAAGAGGGGGTTGCATTGGTCATCGGTGCACAGGTTGCCGTCGTCGCAGTCCACCGCCTCTAAGGGCAGACAAAGGCCCCCCTCGCAATGGTCGCCATCGGTGCAGGGGTTCCCATCGTCACATTTCTCGACGGTGGGCTCGTAAACACAGCCATCCACCGAGTGACAGTACTCCGCGGTGCAGATGTCGCCGTCTTCGCAGTCCAGGTTCGCCTGGGCCGTACAGAAGCCGCCCGCGCAGAGGTCACCGAGGGTGCACGCGTCGTCGTCGGTGCAAGCCATGCCGTCGTTGTCAGGCGCGTTGGAGCATTCGCCGGTCTTCCCGTCGCACAGCGCCTCCAGACAATAGGCGTCCAGGCCCTCGGGCTCGGGGCAGGTGATCACCGTGGCGGGGTCCACTTTACACTTGAAGGGGACCTCCCCGGTGTCGCAGACCAGGGTCCCGTTGCAGACATCTCCATCCCCCAGGGCTTCGCATTCCGCGTCGGTCTCACAATCACAGGCCACCGGCGTCCCGAGACAAGTTGCGTTCACGCAATGGTCGCCCACGCTGCAGGGATCCCCGTCGTCGCAGAGGTCCGCGTTGGGCGGGTTCTCGCAGCCAGCCTCCGGGCCACAGAGGTCATCGGTGCAGGGGTTGTCATCGTCGCAAGAGACGGCGACCCCGGCGCAGAGCCCGGCCTGGCAGAAGTCCCCTTGGGTGCACGCGGTGCCGTCGTCACAGTTCAGGCCCTCGAGGCTCTCGTGGACGCAGCCCGCCTCTCCATCGCAGGAGTCCGATGTACAGAGATTATCGTCGTCACAGAGCGCAACACCGTCCACCACGCCGTCGCAGTCGTTGTCCACGCCGTCACAGATCTCTTCAGCCGAGGCTGTGGCATCACAATCTGTCAGGCCTGTCTCGGTGCAAACCCGCAGCCCCTCACAGGTGCCGAATTCGTTTGTAATGGAGCAGGTGGTGGAGAGCCCGAGCTTCACCGAGGACTGGGAGCATGCGCACTCGCCGGTCTCGGGGACACATTGGAGCGAGGTTCCGCCGCCCATGCCAGTAGAGTCCTGGCAGGCGAACCCCTTGGGGCAGATGATGTCGTCCGCACAGGTCCCGCCGCAGAACCGCCCAACCTCGCCATGGTCCACACAGACCGCCTGCCCGCCCCAAGTTGCGGTGCAGTCCAGATCCTGATGACAGGGCATGCAGAGGAACGGAAAATTGGATACGCACGCGAACATCACGTCGGGTCCGAGGTTGACCTGCTCACAGTCCCAGCCATCCGGGCATTCCTCGAGGCATTCCTGGGTGCAGACCTGGTCCCCCATGTGGGTCACGCAGAGGCTGGAGACGCAGTCTGCGTTCTCGTCGCAGGGGTCGAGGAAACACCCGTCTCCGGGCTTGCAAGAACCGCCGATGTCCGGGATGTCCGTGACGGGTCCTCCGTCGCCAGGGGGTGAGACGCCGTCTCCGAGGTCAGCGCCGCCGCTGGAGTCCCCGTTACCGGTATCCTCCCAGCCCTCCTGGTCCAAGGAGGGAACCGATACCTTGCTGCCGCCGTTGCACCCGATTGCTAAACAGGTAGAGGCGAGCATGACAAAGACGAGGGTGCGCAGGGCGTTCCGAACGTAGTCATTGGACATCTTTATTTCGTTCTCCTTCATTCCATGATCAGCCGGGTCAGCTGTCCAGGAGCTCCCGGACGATGACCTGGAACTCCTGGGGGGTGAAGGGCTTGTGGACGAACCGTGCGCCCGGCCCCAGCCCACCCTGACGGACTATAATATCCTCGGTGTAACCCGAGACAAACAAGACCTTGATATCGGGGTAGAGCCGCCGCGTCTCGCGGGCGAGCTCTCCCCCATGGCGCCCGGGCATCACCACATCGGTGACGAGGAGATGGATGGTGCTCTCCTTCTCCTCGATGATGGCGAGCGCCTCCTCTGCGTTTCCTGCAACATGGACCGTGTAACCGGCCAGAGCGAGGACCTCCTGGAGCAGCTCGCGGACGATCTCCTCGTCCTCCACGACGAGGACCGTCTCCCCCTGGCCCGGTGTCCGCTCGGCCGACCACTCGTCCACCTCCTCGTCTGGGGCCTCGCTGACCCGCGGCAGGTAGATCTCGAACACCGAGCCTTCGTCGGAGTTTGAATGGACCTCGATGAATCCATCATGCTGGCGGACGATGCCGTATACCGTGGAGAGCCCCAGGCCGGTACCCTTCCCAACAGGCTTGGTCGTGAAGAACGGCTCGAAGACCCGGCTGCGGGTCGCCTCGTCCATACCGTGCCCCGTGTCCCGCACAGAGATCACCGCATAGTCCCCCGGTGTGCAACCGGGATAGAGCGAGACCTCGTCTTCGGAGACCTGGACCTCGGTGGTCTTGAGGGTCAGCGTGCCACCATCGGGCATTGCGTCCCCTGCGTTCACGACGAGGTTGGCCAGGATCTGCTCGATCTGCCCGGGATCCGCACGCACGGTGCTGACCTGGGAGCCCAGGTCGAACTGCACCGAGATCTGCTCGCCCACCAGGCGCTCGATCATCTCCTGGAACCGCTCCACCTGATCGTTGAGTTCGATGACCTTGGGATCCAGCATCTGACGCCTGGAGAAGGCCAGGAGCTGTTGGGTCAGCTCCGCGGCCCGCTTTGACGCGTAGATCACGTCCTCGACGTTCTTCCGGGCAGGGTTCTTGGCGGTGATGCGCCCCAGCGCGAGGGATGCGTTCCCGATGATGCCGGTGAGCAGGTTGTTGAAGTCGTGGGCGATGCCGCCGGCGAGGCGGCCGATGGCCTCCATCTTCTGGGCCTGGCGCAGTTGCTCCTCGAGTTCGTATTTCTCCGAGATATCCATGGTGGTGCCGAAGACCCGGAGGGGTCTCTCCGGCTGCCCGTCCGGGCCTAGCACCGGCCGCCCCTTGGACAACACCCAGGCCCGGCTCCCGTCCTTGCGCCAGCTCTGGTACTCGAGGTTCAACTCCTGGGAGCGCCCTTCGACCAATTCCTTGACCGCGTCGCGGACTCGAGCCCGGTGCTCCTTGGGGATCGTCCGCTCCCAACTATCCAGTGGAACCGGTCCGCGCTCCTGGGCCTCGTAGCCGAAGAGGGCCTGGAGGCTGCCGTCACTCAGGAGCCGCATATCCTCCGGAAAAAGTTCCCATACGCCGACCCGTCCTGCCTCGGTGGCTGTCTGGTAGCGCAGATCCTTCTCGAGGAGGGATCGCTCGAGGCTCTTCTCCGCAGTTACGTCCCGGGCAATGCCGCTGATCCCTGTGACCTCTCCCGAGGCGTCCCGGATCGGCACCTGCACCACGTGAAACTCGTGGATCCCGTCGGGTAGTGTGAGGCTGCGGATCTCGTCCACGACCTCTCCTGCGAGATTCCTGAGGTCCAGGGGATCGATGACCTCCGCGTTCCGAGGACCGAAGAGCTCGAGCACTGTGTGTCCGAGGACCCCATCGGAGGAGAGGCCAAGCAGGTGCTCCATCGCGGGGTTGCAGTAGGTGTAACGGCGCTCCAGATCCTTCGCGAAGATAAGGTCCTTCGCCGGCTCGGTTACCGCACGGAGCAGGGCCTGCTGCCCCTGGACGACGCGCTCGGCTTCTTTGCGCTCGGTGATGTCGTGGAAGACCACCTGGGAGGCCGGCTGACCCTCCCAATCCACCGGGCCGCCCATGACCGCAACATGGACCAAAGACCCATCGGCCCGC
>CAZNWW010000168.1:0-6877 GCA_964576155.1 uncultured Myxococcales bacterium
GGTTGTCGAAGAAGAGGGGGGCTAGATCAGCCAACTTCTTGTAGTAAATGGTGGTGTTATCAGTTATGATCATCGCTCAGTCAGAGACCTTGGCCTCGGCCTCCCATTCCACGCTCTCGAGGATCGCGCCCTCCACCTCGAGGGTGGAGACATAGGGGTCGTGGTAACTGATCTCGGCACCCTTGGCCTGGAGGAGGCGGATGGCGTCCAAGGCAGGGGACTCCCGCACGTCCGCCACGTCCCGCTTGTACGCGACACCCATCACGAGGATCCGTGCCCCACAGAGGGTCCGTCCCCGCAAGTCCAAGCTGTCCTGGAGCCGCTGAACAACCACCTCCGGCATGGAGGTGTTGATCGCCTCGGCCAGCTCGATGAAGCGCACCGCGTAGTTCAAGGTCCGCATCTTCCAGGACAGGTATACGGGATCCACGGGGATACAATGCCCGCCGAGACCCGGCCCCGGGTAGAATGGCATGAAACCGAAGGGCTTCGTGGCGGCCGCGTCGATGACCTCCCAGGGATCGATGCCGAGGCGCCGGCTCATGAGGGCCACTTCGTTGGCCAGCCCGATGTTCACTGCGCGGAAGGTGTTTTCGTGGAGCTTCACCATCTCCGCAGTGTCCGTGTTCGAGACTATGCACACCTCTGCGGTGACCCGCCGAAAGAGGGCCGCAGCCACCTCCGTACAGGCGTCCGTCATGCCGCCGACGATCTTGGGAGTGTTGCCCGCTCCGTAGGTCGGATTGCCGGGGTCGATCCGCTCCGGGGAGAAGGCCAGGAAGATGTCCCGCCCCACCCGCAGGCCGCCTGTCTCCAGCCGCGGCGCGGCCACCTCCCGGGTGAAGCTGGGATAGGTGGTGCTCTCGATGACCACGAGCATACCCGGGCGGAGGAACTCGGTCACCTGTTCCAGGGCCTGCAAGACGAGGGACACGTCGGGCTCGCGGGACTTGGAGAGGGGCGTCGGCACGTCAATGATGACCGCGTCGGTACCTGAGACCACCCCGTGGTTACAGGTAGCGCGGAACGTCCCTGCTTCCACCAGGGCCGCGATGCGGGAGTCCGCAATATCCTCGAAGGGGGATTGGCCCCGGTTGAGAGAGTCCACCCGGTGGCTGTCGAGGTCCACCCCGCGGACCTCCACGCCCCCCTCCGCGAGGGTGATCCCGAGAGGCACTCCTACATAGCCCATACCGATGATCGCGACCCGAGCCCCGTCGCCTTGAAACTTCCTGAGTAACTCGTCCTTCATGGCCGCCTCCGCCTGAGAGAGCGCACCATACCGTATAGCGTTGCGCCCATCAATCGCCAAGCGCCCGCCTCCAGTCCCGAAACCGACCCCCTGCCCGGGCCGCGGTGAGGATCCCGTCGATGTCCTCAACGCCGGCGCGGGACAGCGCGTACTCCACCCAGGCCTCCCGCGAGGAGACCTGGGAGAGTCGTATCCCTTTGGGGAGGCCGCGCCGCAGACGATCGAGTCGAGCGCCGAGGACCGGCAGGGACGCGAAGGGAGCGTCCGCCAGGGGAGTGCCCCGCTTGGGTACGAAGGGGCTCAGGGCGAGGGTCAGGGAGGCCCGGGTCGATGCCTCCCGCAGGAGGGCAGCCAGCGCGTCGATGTCCTCGTCCCCCTCGCCGGGGAGACCCAGCATCGCGTAGACCTTGATCCCGTGAACCCCGGCGGTGCGACAGGCCTCCACGGCCTCCAGGAACTGTTCGCCGGTCACGCCCTTGTGGATCGCCTCCCGGAGCCCGTCACTCGCCCCGTCCAGGGCCAGGGTGACGGTCTTCGTGCCCGCACGCACCAGCGCGTCGAGGAGATCCCCATGGAGGCGGTCCACACGGAGACTGCTCACCCCCACGCTCACCTCACGGTCCGCAAGCGCGGTGACCGTTCGGGTGAGATCGGACCAGTCTCCGATCCCTGCGCCCACCAGCCCCACCCTGCGTTCTCCCTCGGGAATCGCTGCGAGGACCTGGTCCGCGTCCACCCTCCGAAACGGCGCTGCGCGCCCGGCGCAGACACAGAACGCGCAGTTCCTCGGGCAGCCCCTCACAGGCTCCACGAGGCGCATACCAGGAAAAGCCGATCGTGTCGTGATCACCCGGGCCACCACCGGGAGTACATCCTCCGCAGAGCAAGGGCTCCAAACCTCGGGTAGCGCGTCGATGAGCACCCCCGACGCGCCGGCCATGGCCTCCCGCAGCCCGGCGCCATCCACGACTCCCGCGGCCAGGGCATCCACGAGGCGCTCCATCGCAGGCTCCCCATCGCCCCAGACCACCACGTCGGCGATGGCCAGCAGGGGGGCCGGGTTGGACCGGGTCAGGGGTCCGCCGGCTATCACCGCAGGACCACCAACGCGGTCCCGGCGCAGGGGCGGGATCTGTGCCGCGTCCAGCATCCGAACCAGCGCGCCCAGGTCGGCCTCTGCGGCGATGGACACAGCGACCACCTCCCTGTCTCCCAGGGAGAGTCCGGCCTCGAGGGACAAGGGCGGGCCCGAGTCAGGTCGATCAAAGCGCGTCCGCCCCACCCGCGCAAAGAAGCGCTGCACATCCGAGCCCCCCCGCTGGAGCGCATCCCAGGCCCACAGGAAGCCGAGGTTGGCCATGCCGGTCTCGTACCCAGCGGGCCATAGGAGCCCTACCCGGACGTCTCCACCCACGGGCGCGGCCCCCCGCTCGTCAGCCAGAAAATCCCGCCGCAGCCGGGAGAAGCCGCCGCTCATGGCTGCGCCTCCCTGGACGCTGCTTCAACATCGGCACGCAGGCCCACCGCGATGGGATACCCGGGATAGATCTCCAGCGCCTTGTCCAGGTGCTCCCTGGCGCATCCCAGGTCTCCGCGCATCAGGCAGTTGTGCCCGAGTCCCATCTGCGCGTCTACGCTCTCGGGGAAGTCCCGCACCCGGGCCTCCATGAGCACCTGCACGGTTCGCCAGTCGGTCATCCGGGACCAGGAGCGTACCCCGAACATCCCCAGCAGGATGACGACCACGACACCAGCGGCGAGGCGACCGCGCCGGGCTCTAAGCCAACCCGGCGTGTCCACCGCAAGGGCCACCGCCACCAGGGCGAAGGCAACGGGGAGGACCAGGAAGCGATCCGCAACGAGGACCCGCAGCGGGATGATCCCGGAGACGGGTCCCAGGGTAGCGAGGGCCGCCAGGAGCGCGAAGGCCCAGGGGCGACGACGACGGACGCCCAGGATCGTGAGCGTACCCCCGGCGCCGATGAGCAGGAGCCCCAACCAGGTCCGGACATCGACCAGGGGAGGGTAGAACAGCGAGATGTCGTAGTGCGGGTTGAGGTCCAGGGGCCAGACGACGACGCGAGCGAGATGGGCCGTCGTCTTGGTCATCAGAACCATCCGGTCCCCGAAGGAGAGGCGGTCCAGGATCGCGCCCGGGGTGGGCTCCACAATCTGGCTGCGTATGAGGAACCAGCCCCCCGCCAGGACCGCCATGGAGCCTGCTACGATGAGCGCTCTACGCCGCCCTTCGGGCCCGGCATCGAGCGCGTAGAGGGTCAGCGGGATCGCGACGACAAAGGTCAGCGCGGTCTCCTTGGTAAAAAACGCCAGGGTCGCCAGGGCGATCCCGAGGACGACCCTGGGCGATGCCCGGCCATCCCACCGGGCCAGCACTCCGAGCGCGAGGAGTCCCAGGAGGAGCGTGAGCGCGGTCGTCCGGTAGGCGACGGAGCCGATGACCTCGGAATGGAGCGGATGCCACGCATAGGCCACAACCAGGACCGGGGCCAGAGGCCCGACGGCCGCGGCCTCCAGCGCATAGAGCAACGCGGCCGCCGTCCCTCCGTGCAGGACGAGGGCGCCGACTCGCCAGCCTACCGGATCCTCTCCCCAGAGCTGCTTCTCCAGCGCCAGATCCAGGGTGGCCAGGGGCCGGTAGTAGCCCTGGTTCTTGAGCCGGGCCCCGGGAGGACCGACCCCCGACGCCCAGGGCTCCGTGAATGCACGGCCCAGGAGGTCCGGGGCCTCGAGCAGGGGATTGTCCCCGACCAGATAGTTTCCCTCCCAGACCAGTTCATCGGCGTCCAGCCCGCTCAGCCAGGGGACTACGCCAAGGACGGCGACAATGAGGGCACGGAACCAGGTCTTTCGCAGCAAAGAGCCTCCGTGATAATCAAAAAACCATTCGGGGCGGCGGCGGGCCGTCGATCCCCTCTCTACTCCACGACGAGGTGGGCCTTGATCAGGCTGTAGCCGGTCCGGCGTTCGAAGGAATCCAGCACCGGGACCAACACAAAGTCGCCATCGAAGAACGGCAGGAGTTCGGCGACGGGAAACTCGGAGATCGAGAACCCGTAGGGGTAGTTCTGGAGCGCGCCCAGGAAGCCCGGCATGAAGGTCTCCTCCACCAGGGCCCCGAACAACGCCTCCTGCCCCTCCCATTCCTCGTTGACCGAGTCCACGTGCATCTCGGCCCAGTCCATGTCGCCGTAGTTGATCGAGACTACCTGGGCGCCGGGTTGGCCGGTGATCTGGATATCCACCATCGCAGAGAAGTAGAGGTAGAGGACCAGCTCGAGGGGCATGCCGAGGACCGTCGCGGAGACGTCCAGCCGCATGTCACCGACGAGGATGCGGAGCGCGCCGTCCGGGTGGCAGTCCGACAGCATGGGCGGCAGCAGGCTGGTGGTATGAAGGACCAGGTCGTCCACACCCATCTCCGATGGATCGGTCCCGATCGCGGCCAGGGACTCCGCGTCCTGGAACGTGTTGGCGCCGCCGTTCCGCCAGACCGCGTAGACCATCTGGTTCAAGACATCGTCGTGGAACGCCACCTCGAGGGGGTGGACCCCGTCCGTGTCTGCGTCGTTCACGGTTCCGTCCAGGCAGCCGGACCGCGCTACCGACCCCGGGGTCTCGATCCCCAGGGGATCCGGGGTGTCGAAGGCGGCGTTCATTCCGTACTTCATCCCCCACGTTCCGGTGTGGATCTCCACAGGCCGGAGGTGGATCGAGACCGTCGCGCCCGGCGCGCCGGGCATGAAGGGCGGCACATCGAGGACCTGGTCGATGTTCACGTTTCCCAGCAAGGTCTCCAGCTGTCCCTCGAACTCGGCCTGGACCTGGCTCTCGAACTCCGCCTCGATCATCTCCGTGAGGTCGTCGAGGAAGAACGAAAGCAGGGACTGGACGATCTCCCCGACGATCCCATAAAGGTTCAGGGACAGGCCGACGAACTCCACCTGGATCTCCTCCAGGGTGACCTGGAGAGTACCGGATGACGAGAGGGAGAGCGCGGCGAAGGCCTCGATGGTCACCGCGTCCGCGAACATCGCCCCATCCAGATCCGGACACGCGAACTCCGGCGCCGGCGCCCAGATATCCCCGGAGAGATTCGGAACCGTGACGTGGACATCGAGCCCCCCCTGCGCAGGCCATAGCTCCACCTGCGGTGCGTCGTAGGAGAGGTTCGAGAGATAGATGCTGTAAGTGCACCAGGCGATCCCCTGCGCGGACGCGGGGCTCGGGATCAGCGCGGCCAGGTCCAGCGCCAGCAGGAATTCCTGGACCAGGCTGGAGAAGCTCGTGAAGTCAGGGCCGCTCGCGCCAACGAACGCGTCCTGGTCCAAGTAGGCGATCAACCCCTCGGGCACGAAGGCGAGGGAGGACAGCCCCTCGGGCAAGGGGTAGTATTTATTGGTGAAGAGGAAGGACTGGACGTGACTCGTCGTCCGCCCCGCCACGTCCTCGGCCTCGATCTCGATGAGGTTCAGCCCGTGATCCGACGGGAGGGGCTCATCGAAAGCTCCGCCGGAGCCCAGGGTCAGCGGCGCGCCGTTCAGCGTGGCGGACACGATCCCGCCCGGATCCTTGACTGAGCCCGTGATGTGTAGGCCCGTCGAGGTGTGGAGCGACGCGGCCCGCGGCGGGGACGTCACCTGGATCACCGGTGCGCCCGCGTCCACCACCACAGCGACCTCGTCAGAGAGCCCGGTGTTGGACGCGCAATACGCCCGAATGGTGCCCTTCCCCTCGAGCTGGAAGGTCACCGCGTTTCCGTCCACCGTTGCGAGGGAGGCCGGGAGGACGCCCACCGCGGAGAGGGGGATATCGTCGAGGGGGTTCCCGTCGGCGTCCACGCCGACGCCGGTAAGGACCACCTTGTTCCCGGGCTTGTAGTAGTCCTTGGACGGTGTCACCTCCAGGGTGAAGGATACGGGCGGGCCGAGGGCGACAGTCAGATCCGCGCCGATCTCCTCCAGAATATCCCCGGTCTGCGGGGTGTCCGCCCCGGGGCTCTGGACATCGTCATCCCCGGTCTCTACGCGCGCCGTGTCCTCCGGGGGCGGTCCCCCGGTGGTCCCCCCGCCGGTCCCGCCCGGGTCCGCGCAGGCTCCGAGCAGGATAAAAATGCAGATCATCGCTTCTCCCGCACGTCGCAACCCTTTCATGCCCGCACCTCGACTGCGCAACTCTTTTTCCGAGTCTGCCATACTATCTCGTCTCAGCAGCGATGGACCAGCAACTTCTCTGCGATCCTTGCACAGCACGGCCTTCGGCTGGACACCGCTACACCCAGCGCGTATCGTCCCTCCATGAATAGCGCCCTCCGAGGATACGTGAAGCGCGGAGCGCTGGTCCCCATCGGGTTCGGCCTCGCAGCGGGCACCGTCCTGGCCCTCCACCCCTTCACCCGATCCATCGACTATCCCCAGGCCCTGCTCCTGGCACCCGTGGCATCCCTCTTCGCCGTGATCTGCGCGGCCTGGCGCACGCCGGAGCCCGAGGAACCCCTTTACCGAGCCTGGACGCGTTCCCTCCACTACCCGGCACTGTTCTGCGCCGTGGCCCTGGCACCGCCTGCGGTGGCTTCCCTGTTCTGGGACGTGTGCGATCCCCTGAGCG
>CAZNWW010000168.1:6887-7647 GCA_964576155.1 uncultured Myxococcales bacterium
GCGTTCCTCGCGGCCGGGCCGTGGGCCTCTGCGGCCGCAGCGGCTGCCCTCGGCGCGGCCCTGGCCGCGTCGCCCCTTCGCAGGGGATGGCGGATCACGGCAGGGATCCTGGTGGTCCTGGCGAGCCCCCTGGTCCCCCTGGTCGAATTTCTCACCGGGCCCTCGGTGCGCTTCTACACGACCTTCTTCGGCCTCTACCACGGGGCGATCTACGACGAAGCGATCTTCGTGGAGCCAGCCTACCTGTGGTTCCGCCTCTGGGGCGCGTTGGGATTCGCGGCGCTCCTCGTCGGGATCGACGCTCTGCGGGGCCGTCTGCCGCGGTGGGCCCTCGCGCCCTCGGGCTGCGCCGCCCTCGCATGGCTGGTGCTCCTCGTCCCCGCCCTGAACCCGGGCTTCCTGGTCACCACCGGGCACCTGGATCGCCGGCTCCCCCCCGCGGCCACCTGCGAACACTTCGTGGTACACGCCCGCCCCGGAGGGCCGGCAGAGCGCCTCGCCGAGGCCGCGTGCCGTGACCTGGAGTTCAGGCTGTCCCAGCAGCGCGACGTGCTGGACCTCGCACCGAGCCGGACCTACCACGCCTATCTCTACGACAACCCCAGGCACAAGGCTGCGGTCATGGGCGCGGGGAAGACGAGCATCGCCCGCCCGTGGCAGGGACAACTCCACATCGTCTTCATCGGCGTGGGATCAAGGATCTCCGCCCACGAGCTGGCCCACGTCTACGCGGCGGAGGCCTCCACCGGCGCGCTGGGGA
>CAZNWW010000169.1:0-7610 GCA_964576155.1 uncultured Myxococcales bacterium
GCCGGCGTTGGCGGCGATGAGAGAACAGGTCCCGGTGAAGGGATCGCATGACGCAGCCTTGCACGCGGCGTCCAAACCCTCCGGCGAGGGACACGAGATCACGGTGCCCGGGGCAACCCTGCATTGGTAGACGACCCCGGTCATGTCGCAGAAGAGGGTGCCGTTGCAGAGGTCTCCGTCCTCGAGTTCCCCGCAGTCCGCGTCCGCCGTACAGTCACAAGGCACCCCCGTGCCCACGCAGGTGCCGGCCTTACAGGAGTCGCCGATGGTGCACGGGTCGCCGTCGTCGCAGTCCATGGTGTTGTCCGTGAAGACGCAGCCCTGGAGGCCGTCGCACGCGTCGTCGGTGCATGGATTTCCGTCGTTGCACTCGATGGGTGTGCCCACGCAGGTCCCCGCCGTGCAGTGGTCCGTCACGGTGCAGATGTCGCCGTCGTCACAGTTGCCCTCGTCGAGGGGGACATGCTGGCACCCGGCGGCGGGATCGCAGGAGTCCTCGGTGCATGGGTTTTCGTCGTCGCAGGTGTCCTCGTCCGAGTCTCCGTCGCAGTCGTCGTCCTCGCCGTTGCAGATCTCCAGCGCGGGCGCAGGCGCGTCACAGTCCGAAAGACCACTCGCGGTGCAGGTCCGATGGCCCGGGCAGGCGCCATGCTCGTTCACCGCCTCGCAGTTGGTGGACAGGGCCAGGTCCACTGAGGCGTCGCTGCACGCACAGATCCCGCCCGCGGGGACGCATTGGTCCGAGAGCAAGCCGTCCGCGTCGGACATCTCCTGGCAGGTGTAGCCGTCGGGGCAGGGCGTGCCGTCGCCACAGGCCGCGCCGCAGAAGAGTCCCTCGTCACCGTAGTCGATGCAGCGGTCCTCGTATCCCGAGGCGCTGGAGCAGTCCCCGTCGTCTACGCAGGGACGGCAGAGGACCCGGAACGGGGAGATGCAGAGGAACATCACGTCCGGTCCGCCGACCACCTGTTGGCAGGTCCAACCCTCGGGGCAGTCCTCGATGCACTGCTGGGTGCAGACCTTGTCGCCCATGTGGTCCACGCAGAACCCGTCGTCGCAGTCTGCGTTCTCCGCGCAGGGCTCGCCAAAGCAGCCGGGGCCCTCGCATTCGTTGATGTCAGGCGTCCAGCAGTCAAAGCAGGGAATCTCTGCGGAGTGGTAGGTATCGACGTCCGGCGCCACCAAATCCGGGGCTCCGAGGTCGGACCCGATGACATCCGGGCTCGTGTCCATCCCGGTGTCCGCCGTGGGGATGACGCTGGTGCCGTCGCAGGCCGTCACGGCGGCAATGATGACCAGGGTGAAGAATGCGCTGCGCATGGTGCCTCCGAGGAACAGTGGGAGTTCCATAGCATTCTACGCCATGGATATTGACTCGCATATCAGTCTATGAAACTTTCGTGTAACCGGTCTGGCGGATGCCGGATACACCATGGACAGAGAGGCTTGGAGGGGATGCGAGCGAAACGCACCAGCGAAATGGACCTCATCAGGAGGTGCCGAGGCGGCTCTGCCGGCGCGTGGCGTGAGTTCGTTCGGCGGTACTCACCCCTCGTCTATCGGGTGTCCTACCGGATGCTCCGCAGCCGGGAGGAAGCAGAAGATGCGAGCCAGGAGGCGTTCTTGAGGGTCTATTGATCATTCGATTCGTTCGACGCAACCCGGCCCCCGGAGCCCTGGCTCTCCCGTATCACTTACAACGTCTGCTTGAAGCGCATCGGCAAGGCGAAACGTGATCCGGGGGCGCCCATGGACCTCGTGGAGGGGCGCCTCCCTGACACCCGGTCGGTCTCCCCGGAGCAGGCCGCCCGCGGTAAGGAGGTAGGCGCCGTCCTCGAGGCAGCGATGGAGCACCTCTCCGCGCAGGACCGGACGATCCTGAACCTGCGCTACAAGGAAGGCCTCTCCGTGGCGGACGTGTCCGAGGCCACGGGGATACCCGCCGGCACCGTGAAGGTCCGGGTCTTCCGCGCCAGGGCGAAGCTCCGAAAGCGCATGGGCGGCATACTCAAGGAGGTGGAGGTATGACCACCGATCCCACGATGGAACTCATCGAGCGCTGCGAGGCCTACC
The DNA here is from genome assembly GCA_964576155.1 of uncultured Myxococcales bacterium. Classification (GTDB taxonomy): domain Bacteria; phylum Myxococcota_A; class UBA9042; order CAIXZC01; family CAIXZC01; genus CAZNWW01. The sequence continues at coordinate 2,074 of CAZNWW010000169.1, forward strand.
TCGAGGGCATCCTCGCACCCGACGCAGCCTCCGCGTTCGAGCGGGACCTGGCTCGCCCGGAGGTAGGCGAGGTCTTCCGCGAAACCCTGCTCCTGAGGGAGCTGATCCGGGCGTCCACCGCGGACGAGCCGCCCGAGGGCCTCGAGGAGCGGATAGCGGCCCGGCTGGGACTCGATCCCGAGACCGTGAAGGAGAAACTGCGGACCGCGCGCTTCCTCCGGACGCGGGCGGCCATGCGAGGCATGAGTTGGATCATGCGCGGCCCCGGGATGGTCATGGCCCCGGTGCAGGCCTCGGGCGTGAACGTAGGCGCATCGCGCATCAAGCGGCCTGCGGGCAGCAAGCCGCTGTGGCGGAAGGCCCTGCGGCTGCTGCGGAGGAAGAAGAAGTGATCGTCCTCTGGATCATCCTCTGGATCCTCGCAGGGCTCCTGGGCCTCGTCCTACTCCTCGTCCTGGTGCCGCTGGGCGCGACCGCTGGCGGCACGGCGATGGATCTCGAGGCGGGCGGGGACTTCCGGATCTGGTGGGGGTTCGGGTTGCTCCAACTCCGCGGCGGCTCCGGCGAGAAGCCCCACCTGCGGTTGGCGGGGATCCGCGTGAAGACAATGGGCCGCGGTGACGCCGGTAACGACGACGACGACGACGACGCCAAAGATACTAGGAAGGCGAAGAAGAAGCGGAGCAGTCCCGGGCTGCGATGGTTCCTGCGCCACAGACGCACCCTGCTGTGGGCCGTGTCGCGGCTCCTGGGTTCCTTCCGCCTGGAGGGACGGATCCGTGGCTCCTTCGGGACCGGCGGTCCGGCGGACACGGCGGCGGTGTGGGGGATCCTCCAAATGCTGGAAGGGCGAACGGCTCTCCTGCACCTGGAGATCTCGCCCCGGTATGTAGAAGAGGGTTGGGACCTGGAGGGGGACGTGCGCTTCGGCGTGTGGCCGATCCGGACCGCAGTTGCGGCGCTCGGTTTGTACCTTCGACGGGATGTGAGACGAGCAATCAAGACGGCGCGCATTTGACGCACCGAGAGGAGGACCGATGAAACATGTGAGTGACATCCTCGAGACCCTGAGCGGGCAGCTCAGGACCCTGGCTCAGGGCAACGCGGTGGTGGCCAAGCCACTGACCATCGGGGACAAGCACCTGATCCCGCTCTGCCAGCTCAGCATGGGCATGGGCGCCGGCGGCGGCGTCGGGGAGGGAGACCCGGACGAGAGCTCAGACTACAAGGGCGGAAAGGGCGCAGGCGGAGGCGCAGGCGGAGGCGCCAAGGTGGCGCCCGTGGCCGTGGTGATCGTCGAGGGCGACAAGGTGCGCCTCGAGACGTTCGAGGGTTGAGGAGGGAGCCATGCAACACGTAAAAGACCTCGTCAAGCTGGTGAGCGACAAGCTCGCCGAGACGGCACAAAGCGATCTGGTGGTGGGGCAGCCCATCGAGGCCGGGGACGTGACAATCGTCCCCCTCTCCGCCGTATCTCTGGGATTCGGCGGCGCCGGCGGCGAAGGGGAAGGCGAGCCCCCTCACGACTGCGGGCCCCATCATAAGAAGATGAAGATGAAGGGCGCCCACGGCAAAGGTATCGGCGGCGGCGGCGGCGGCGGTGCGAAGGTCCGTCCGGTTGCGGTCGCGGTCTTCTCCCCGGAGGGGGTGCAGGTCATGCCCATCGGTGGGAAGAAATGTCTCCTGGACAAGCTCTTCGACAAGATCCCCGACCTCATCGACATGGCGAAGGACGCCAAGGCCGAGTAACACCTCCGTAACAGCCGGAAATGTTCTTCAGACCCTCCTCGTTCTCTGGACGTACAACGACCACCGAACGAGTCGAGGAGGGTGTCATGAATGGTCTCAACTGGAAGTTCTGGCGGGAAGCGACGGTCTGCCTGGTGGTGCTCGGGGTCCTGGCTCTGGGCGGTCCCTGGACAGCGGGTGCGGGGGAGAAGAAGGGTCTCCCCGGTGTTGCTTTGGGTGACGTGCACTCCGTGGGCGAGCCCATCCGGGTGGGCAACCTGGTGGTCTTCCCGATCTACTCATCTGTCCACGAGGACGTGGGCGAGTTCGAGACCCTGGCCGAAGCCCTGAAGGCGGGTCGGGCCGAGGTGCGGGAGGTGGGCGCAAACCCGACACCGCCTCAGCCCCAGCCCAGCCTGGGCAGGCGCATCCTCCAGCGGGCCGTCGGCGTCCAGGCGAACGTGGCCAATGAGGATGTAGCCCAGATACAGCAGGTCCAGATGGCCGCAGGCGGCGCGACCGTCGGCACCCTCGTAATCGAGAACACCGGACACAAGGCGATCCTGGTCCTGGCCGGCACCGTGGTGAAGGGCGGCAACCAGGACCGCCAGGTGGGCCAGGACTTCGTCGTGGGCCCGAAGCAGGTCGTCCCCGTAGACGCGTTCTGTGTGGAGCATGGTCGATGGAATGGTGCCCGAGAGGGTGAGGCCACCGGCGGCCAGTTCGGCACCGTCGGCGTCCTGGCCAGCAAGCGGGTCCGGTCGGCAGCGCAGTACAAGAAGGACCAGAGCGCAGTCTGGGACAATGTCGCTAAGGACAACGCGGACAACGGAGCCGGAACCGAGACCGGGACCCTCATGGCCACCCTGGACGATCCAAAGATCAAGAAGAGGCGTGAGGCTCTGGTGAAGCAGATCTCGGCCGCGCTGGACGGGCTACCGGATCACACCCGGGTCGCAGGCCTGGCCTACGCAGTGGACGGCAAAGTCACCGGCGCCCGCTGGTTCGTGAACCACGACATGTACAAGAAGTTCCGCCCCGTCCTCCTCGGCACCATGTCCATAGAGGCACTCACCGCACAGAACGCTGCGAAGTCCGAGGGCAAACCCTTGATCGTCAAGAAAGTGCCCCAGAAGGCCGTGGGAACCTTTATCGAAGACCTCCGCAAGGAGAAGGTTCAGAAAGAAACCGCCACCAAGGCCATGAACATGAACGCCTACCGGGAGAACGACGACGGCTTCTCCTCGGAGTGCGTGGTCGAGAAGAAGGGTAGGAAGATCCAGTTCTCGATGGATTTCCTGGCCAAGTAGACGTGAGCGTGCGAACGTCCCTTCCCGTCTCAGCCCAGATTCATCTGCACAGCACGCACCACATGTTCCAGGTTGCAGATCTCGCTCAGGACGGCCTCTGGGATTTCGTCGTCCACGTGCACGAATGAAAGCGCGAGGCCGTCCTGTTGATCCCGGCCGAGCTGGAGGCCGGCGATGTTCACACTGTGGACTCCCAGGACCGTGGCCGCTGCGCCGATGACGCCGGGCTTGTCGTCGTTGACCAGGAGCAGAATGTGTCCCTCAGGGGAAAGGTCGATGCGGTATTCGTCGAAACGGATGATGCGGGGCTCCGTGCGACCGAAGATCGATCCCGAGATCGTACGTAGCCTGCCTCCGGCGCGATACCGCAGGGTCAGGAGGCTCTGAAAGTCCTCCGGCGCGCCGGTCCGGGTCTCCTTGAGACGGAGGCCTCTCTTCAGGGCCACCGGGCGCGCGTTGATCAGGTTGATGCGGCTGCCCAGCGCCGGCGTCAGTAGACCCTCCAGGGCTGCCGAGGCCAGGGGACTGTGGTCGTCGCCGGGGAGATCCCCTGCGCATTCGACGGTCAGCTCCTCCATGATCCCGGGGGTGACCTGGGTGAGGAGGGTCCCCATCCTGCGGGCCAGGGCGATCCAGGGCTTGAGGGCCTGGTAGGCTTCCGCCCCGAGCGCTGGAAAGTTCACGGCGTTGCGGATCTCTCCGGTGGTGAGGTAGTCCCCGATCTGCCGAGCGATTGCCAGGGCGACGTTCACCTGGGCTTCCTCAGTCGAAGCGCCGAGGTGGGGGGTGGTGATCACCCGCGGATCAAGTCGCAAGGGGTTGTCCTCGGCCGGCGGCTCCTTCTCGAAGACGTCCACGGCCGCGCCCGCTACCTTGCCTGAATCCAACGCATCCAGGAGCGCCGCCTCGTCAACCACGCCCCCGCGAGCGCAGTTCACCAGGAACACGCCGTCCCGCATCTGATCGAACTCGTCCTTGGCGATGAGGTGCCGGGTCTCCGCGGTCTTGGGGACGTGCACCGTGATGATGTGGGCCCGCTCCAGGAGCTCATCGAGGGGCACCAGATCCACGCCGAGACGCATCGCCGCTTCGCTGCTGATGAAGGGATCAGACGCGAGGACGCGCATCTTGAGACCCAGCGCACGGTTCGCCACGATCCGCCCTATGTTGCCCAGACCTATGACGCCGAGGTTCTTCCCGAAGAGCTCCGTGCCGACGAAGCGCTTCTTCTCCCACTCACCGCTCTCCATCGAGGCGGCGGCCTGGGGGATGTGCCGCACCAGGGCCATCATCATCGCAAGGGCGTGCTCAGCGGTGGTGATGGTGTTCCCGCCGGGGGTGTTCATCACGACGACCCCCTTCCGGGTGGCGGCCTCGATGTCCACGTTGTCCAGGCCGATACCCGCTCGGCCGATGACCTTCAGATCCGTCGCCTCGATCACCTCTGCGGTGAGGCGCGTGGTGCTTCGGATCGCGATCCCCTCTACGCCGGAGAGTCGCTCTATCAGCGCCTCCGGCGGAATCCCGTTCTCGATGATCGGCTCTACTCCGGCGTCGCGGAGGATGTCTGCAGCCCTGGGATTGAGATTGTCAGTAAGCAGGACCTTCATGTTCGTCTCCTTAGAATTTCCTTGACTTTCGGTCGCTGGACATGTCTAATACCATAACTCTAACGACTCATGTAAACGGGAGGGGTCGATGAAGAAGTATCTGGTGGTGCTGATTACAATTCTAGCGCTTGGATTCAATGGTGCGGCCTGTGATGGCGGCGGAAACAGCAACAACGGTCCTCCAGAATAGGGACAACCTTCTCTTTAAAAAAAACAACGGAACCGGGCGATGAAGAGCTTTTTGTCAAAGGCAGGCTACTGTAAACAACAAACGTCACAAGTGCTATCACGAGAAAGCTGGCGATGTAATAATAAGCGGTTCTTTGTTTAAATGACTTTTTCATCCCTAACTTTCTTTACCAAGTCGCATCCAACTTCTAATGAGACTTTAGCTTTCTCAAATGAGTCGGGGGCATACATAGCATCAAAAAGATATCTCCCGACAGGGTTAAAATTGCAATCATTGATTTAAAAACTAGATTTTTCTGAGAAATATGGTAGATGAAGCCTCTGCATAAGGCTGTTTTGTTAGAATTTATCATGTTTATCAAAATCTATCGCATTGTTTCTAAACAGTTAATTCTAGCGAGAATGTCACAATTCATTCAATTTACCTGTTATGCAGAGGTCTCATAAAAACAGAATAAGAATGAGTTTATGCAGAGGTCTCATTTAGACTTTTTACCGTTGGGCTCCCCAGAAATTAAGTCTCATCATATACCCAATTCACGTCATAACCCGAAAGACTTGAACTGCAGCACAACAGGAGTGTGCTGCTATTTTACTCGTATGATCAGGCGACAATTTCTAGAGGCTAACGTGAACTGATTATATAATAGACCCGCTTCGCAATTAGGATTAAAGAGGATTTTGCTGCATAATGTTTATG
>CAZNWW010000170.1:0-7582 GCA_964576155.1 uncultured Myxococcales bacterium
CGATCCTGGAGTGCGACGACGGCAATCCATGCACCGACGACAGCTGCGACCCGGCCAAGGGCTGCGTGACCAGCCTGAACGCGGCCTCCTGCGACGACGGGGATGCGTGCACCACCGGCGACCATTGTCACCTCGGCGGCTGCATCGGCGGACAGACCCAGTTCTGCGACGACGGCAACCTCTGCACGGATGACACGTGTGATCCGGGGCAGGGCTGCGTGTTGTCGCCCAACATCGCCCTCTGTGACGACGGGAACCCCTGCACGCTGGTAGACCAATGCGGCGAAGGGAGTTGCCAGGCCGGCGCTGCGAAGCCCTGCAATGACGCCGACGGCTGCACCGTCGATTCCTGTGACCCGAACACCGGGGATTGCGTGTTCCTCCCCCTGGAGTGTGGTCCCTCGGACCTCTGTGGAGCCAGCGTCTGTGATTCGGACATCGGCGCCTGCAAGTACACGCCGACGGATTGTTCGGACGGGGATCCATGCACCATCGACTCCTGCGATGCGGACAGCGGGGACTGCGTCCACGAGGATCTTGTCTGCGACGACGCCAACCCCTGCACCGTGGATGCCTGCGAGTCCGACACTGGGGTCTGCGTCTTCCAGCAGGTGGTCTGCGACGACCAGGATGCCTGCACCATCGACTTCTGCGACGTGGTGAGTGGCGACTGCGTGGCGGTCGGGTTGGACTGCGGCGATGAGAACGCCTGCACCATCGACACCTGCGATCCGGGCACGGGGGACTGCCAGTACGATCCCATCGACTGCGCCGATGACAATCCCTGCACCGACGACTCTTGTGATCCGGCGGGCGGAACATGCCTCCACGACTTCAACACTGCGCCTTGCGAGGGCGGCCAATGTCTGAACGGGGAGTGCGTCGAAGACTGCCAGCAGACCTGGTACGGCTGGGCCGGGATCGGGACTAACAACGGCTGGACCTGCGTGGACGTCTGCGGCGTGGGCGGTGGGGTGAGCGTGGATTGGGACGGCCTGGCCGAGCAGCAGTACTACTGCCACCTCCTGCACCCGGACGCGATCGAGTTCGTGGCCAACCCCAGCAGCTTCAGCTACCCCATCTGGGAACCCCAGCACAACCGCTGCAAGCTGAACGCCAACGGGGTGAAGGGCCAGAACTACGCAGGCAACGGCACCACCGAGTACGGGGACCAGATCTTCTGCAAATGCGAGAACTCGCAGTGCGGGTGCGTTCCGGACGCGGGAAACGAGGACGGCATGCCCTGCGACTTCAAGGACAACGACTGCGACGGTGAGGTGGACGAGAACTGCGTGGACGGCTGCGGCGACGGCTACGTCCTGGCCTTTGACATCACCGACGACGGGACCGACCAGCTCCCCAACGCCTGCTCCTGGCTGGGCACGGTGCTCTTCGATAAGGGCACGAAGTTCAAGTTCGAGTGGTGGTCCGCTGCGGGCGTCCACTTCGGGCCCGCCACCTGGGACCTTTCGCCGCAGATCAACTCCATCCGCCAGAACTACGACACCTGCAGCGGCAGCAACTACGCCATGGGATCCGAAGACGGCAACTGGTACCTGACCCTGGTCCAGGTGAACAACATCATCACCATCACCGGCTGGGGCGACGACCCGGCGAACGGCACCGACCATTACTATGGCCGCATCCAGAACGGCTACACAGCGGACGACGAGGTCTACGCCGTGGACTATCCGGACTGGGAGACCGCCTGGGCAAACCGCTACACCCCGGGCGACCGGTTCAGGGTCTGCTACAAACCCTGAGATCCCGGCAAGGCTCGAACCGAGCCGGGGACCAAGCCCGAAGGGCGCAGGAGGCGACCCGGAATCTGGGCCGGAGACCAAGCCGGACAGGAAGAAAGAGCATGAAAAATCGGACGGATATTCCATTTAACATATAGTTGGATCGATCGATTGTTCGAAGGAGCCGAGATGAGATCTCTTGCGATCCTGGTACTCGTGGCGGCGATCCTGCCGGTGACACCGAATGTGGCCCTGGCGGAACACGAGATCACACGGTGGCGATATGGACACACCGCGGCGGTGTCGGTGACCTTCGACGACGCGCTGTATACGCAGGTCGCAGTGGGCGCGCCCTTGCTCGAGGAGCGGAATCTTCTGGGGACGTTCTATGTGCTTACCGGAGACGACTGGAACGAGTGGGAGGGCTATTGGGACGATTGGCGCGAAGTTGCTGCGGCAGGCCACGAGATCGGCAGCCACACCGTCACCCACGCGCAGCTCTCCACTCTCTCTGAGCAGGAGATGCGCGAGGAACTCGAGCAGTCCAGGGAGACCATCGACGCGGAGATCCCCGGGCAGACCTGCAGGACCATTGCCTACCCCTACGGCGACTACGACGACTTCGTCGAGGAGGTCACCGCCGACTACTACATCGCCGCGCGTTCGGTCTGATCCCCTATGTACCTCAACTTCTACCCCGGTGACCCCTACGAAGCGATGGACCCATACGCCATCGGCAGCTACTCCTTCGACTGGCCGGCCGTCACGACCTTGGAGGCCCTTGTAGGGTTCCTGGACTCGGCAGAGGAGTATGAGGCATGGTTCATACCCCACATCCACCCGCTGGACGAACCCACCGCGGTGGACATCTACACAGGGTTCCTGGACGAGCTCCTCCTGCGCGATCTCTGGGTGGACACGGTCCTGGCGGTGTTCCTATACATGGAAGAGCGGAACACGGCTGTCCTGTCGGTCCTGTCCGAGGGCCCGATGGAGGTCTCCCTCACGCTGACCCATGACCTGGATCCGGCCATCTACAATCTACCCCTGACCCTCCGCAGCGCGGTGCCGGCAGCCTGGTCCGCGGTCGGGATCCAGCAGGGGGCCGTGTTCGACGTCGTCGAGCCCGTTCAGGAGGGCGGCGAGATGGTGGTCATCTACGACGTACTCCCCAACGGTGGGGTGACGACCCTGGTGCCGGATGTCATGGGCAATATGGCGCCTGTGGTTGACGCCGGACCTGACAGGACCCTTTACCTGCCCGATGATCTTTGCGTCCTGGACGGCGTGGTGAACGACGACGGCCTCCCCTCGCCCCCGGGTTCGGTGAGCACGCTGTGGACCGTCCTGAGTGGGCCGGCCAACGTCGGCATCAGCGACGCGGCTGCACCCCAAACCACCGCTACCTTCACCGTGGCCGGTACCTACGTCCTGGAGTTGAGCGCCAGCGACGGCGAGAAGGGCAGTGCAGATCAGCTCACCGTGATCGTAGTCGACGGGACCGTCCCCATAGCGTTCGAGGTCCGTGTGAACACCGGGGCAGACGACGCAGAGGAGAGCGCGGCGGGCCAGATGTACCTGGACAGCAGCGACCTCGAGCTGGTCTTCGACTACTACAATGGCCCGGGGAACCAGACCGTGGGTCTGCGCTTCACCGGCGTGGACGTGCCGAAGGGCGCCCAGATAACGTCAGCTTGGGTGCGGTTCCAGGTGGACGAGACTACCTCCGACGCCGCGTCGCTTTCCATCCGGGCCCAGGACGTGGACGACGCACCAGCCTTCTCCATGACCACCGGGGACCTCTCCGACCGTGCGGTGACCGGGGCCCAGGCCTCGTGGTCTCCTGCGGCATGGTCCGTGGTGGGCCAGTCGGGGCCCGCGCAGCAGACACCGGACCTCTCCGCTACGCTCCAGGAGGTCGTCGATCGGCCCGGTTGGTCCAGCGGGAACGCCCTCGTCCTGCTCCTCACGGGCTCGGGCCGAAGGACCGCAGAGTCCTACGACGCCGACGCCGCAGCCGCGCCCCTGCTCCATGTCGAGTATTCGGTGCCGGGCCTGGCCGAGCCGATACGGTCCCCATTCCGGGGAAAGGACCGCTCACCCCAGCCGCCGCGCAGATAGAAGCCACCGTCGAGGCAATACCCGCCACCGTCCATGTAGGATCAGTCCAGGGGCACCTTGAGCGCCTCCAGGAGGAGATCCCGCCCTGGCTCCTTCTGAGGTACGTCGTCCTTGGGGAGCGGATTTTTTACTGGCTTCTCTTTGGGCCGCTGGAAGGTGAAGCTGCGGATCCGAGCGAGGGCATCGGCCCCGGGTTGGAGCCCCTTCACGAGGGCATCCCATTGTCCTCGCTCCGCAGGGTTCAGGCCGCGATACCAGAGGACATACTTCTCCAAGTCCTCCCCGACGAGTAACACCCGGCCAAAGCGCTCCTCCTGGAAGGCGCGGTCCGGCTCCGTCCAGAACGCGTATGCCATTGAGGGCAGCTGACCCTTGTGTGCGGGGGTGCCTTTCCACTCCACCTTCTGCGACGCGGCGTCCCAGCGTCCGTTCGTCCGATGCGGTGCGGTCGGGCATCGCAACCGGACGGTCAGGTGGTCGTCGGTCCCGAAGACGAGGCTTGAGCCTATCATTTCTGAGAGGAGATCATCCCTGAGGGCCGACGGCTCAGGCCGAACCGCGCCGGGATTCTTCTGGCGGTCCGCCTCCCAGTTGGCGAGCCTCTCCTCCCAAGGATCCGTCGTCTCGATGTAGCGCGCGAGGCTCGATTCGACCTCGTCGGAGCCAAACAACGTTATGAGGCTGTCCACCGCTGCCTCGTCCTCGCTCAGCCCCGTGGCCCGGACGATCGCCCGTCGCAGCACCAGGAGGCCGGCGTCGAGCGCCCGATCTCCGCTGAGGTTCATGGAGCGGAACAGCTTCGGGGTGTCCTCGTCGGTGAGATACCCCTGCTGAACGAGGAGGTGCAGCGCCCGTATCAGGAGCTCCTCTTCCCCGTCGGGCCCCTCCCCAGCCCGCTTGTTCAGACGGGCATCCGGACCCACGGTGAGAAAGAACATCGCGACCAGGTTCTTGAGATCCCTGCGGAGATTCTGGTCCAGGAGGGTGCGGATCCGATCCCAGCCGGCCTGGTCCCCGATCTCGCTTCGGAGCCAACCGATGTTCAGATCGATCCATTGGTCCGCGGCCCAAAATGAGCGATCGAGCACGACACCCGGGTCCGCCTCACCCCGGAACTGCTCCGAGTAGGCCAACAGGCGGCCCATGGGGGCTTGGTGGATCATCAGGTGCCCCGTGCCGCCGACGTCGTCGGGTGTCTTTCCGCGGAAACGCCCCGTGAAGCTCGGTGAGCCGGGCACCGGGTCCGGGACGTCGACGCCGTAGGCGGTTGCGATCCGGCGGAGGACATCCGCGGGGTAGGTATGGATGACCTTCTCGCCGTGATCGACCTCCACCCGTCGGGTCACGAGCCGCCGCACCAGCTCGGTTCCGTCGACCTCCATGTCGATCTCGAACTCTGTAAACTCGCAGGCCGTGAGGAGCACGAGGAACGCGATCCCGACTCCGTGTCGCCGTCTCATGACATCCCCCGCGTTCATTGTTCACGACGGATTCATCGTACCTGGAAGCCGAGGTGCCGTCACCCTTTTCTGTTCGAGTACACTCCGATATGGTTCCGGGGTTGCGGCTATCTCGAAGAGGTGACCCATGCTGGACGTTATCAGCAGGCGCAAGTCAGTACGAAAGTATGACGATCAACCGCTGGCGGGGGGCCTGCGTGCGAAGGTGGAGGCGCTGCTGGCCAGGGAGCGAGTGGGATTCTTCGGAGGGCGGCCGCGGTTCGCCCTGGTCGAGCGGGAGGTGGCCCGGGAAGAGAAGGGCGCGAAGCTGGGCACCTACGGCTTCATCAAGGGAGCCCGCAACTTCGTCGCCGGCGCCATCGCCAGACGCCCCGGGGCGGAGGAGGACTACGGGTATGCGCTGGAGGCGATCATTCTGGAGCTGACCAGCCTGGGGCTCGGCACCTGCTGGCTCGGCGGGACCTTCTCCCGGGCCGAGTATGGTCGCCTCCTCTCCCTGGCCGGTGACGAGTTCGTGCCTGCTGTGACCCCTGTCGGCTTCGCTGCGGAACGCCGAGGCGCCCTGGAGCGCCTGGTTCGCTGGGGGGCGAAGTCCGATTCCCGCCTGCCCTGGGAGAAGATCTTCTTCGACCAGACCATCGACTGCCCCCTCATCCGGGAGTCGGCCGGCGAACACGCAGAAGTGCTGGAGGCGCTGCGGCGTGCTCCCTCGGCGTCGAACAAGCAGCCGTGGCGCGTTCTCCGTCAGGATGAACGCTTCCACCTCTTTTTGCTACCCACGCCCGGATATCGCAAGCTGGTCGCTGTCACGGACCTCCAACGAATCGACATGGGAATCGCCATGTCCCACTTCGAGGCCGCTGCAAAGGCACTGAACCTGCCAGGTTCCTGGCGAGTGGACGCGCCTGACGAGGCTACACCTAAGCTAGGCGGATACGTCGTGACCTGGGTTGCGGACGCCTAATACCACATGCAGAAGCCCATGATGTCAGGCATGCAGTCGCCGCAGTTGTAGCAGAGCTCGATGCAGCCGCAGACCGAGGCGCCGACGCAGGTGTCGGCGCCGGGGCAATCCTCGTCGTTCCAGCAGCAGGCCGCGTCGCCCATGCACTGGGGACCGTTGGGATCGGGGACACAGGAGCCGGGCATGTTGTCCCAGGGGAACTGACCCCGGCAGACATTGCCGTCGTCGCAATCCGCGTCGGTGTTGCAGCAGCCCGCGGGCATGGGCGTGCAGTTGCCGGGGAAGGTGCCGACGCCGCATAGCATTCCGCAGGGGCAGACGGTCCCGCCCGAGCAGGTCTGGGTCTCGTAGCAGTCGTCGTCGGTGAAGCATTTGCCGGGGGGCGGTGCGGGCTCGCAGGTGCTGCCCGGCGCGCAGACCTGGCCCGGCGGACATTGGTCGTCGGACTGGCAGCAGCCCTCCACCAGGGGGAGGCATTCTCCGGGCCAGCCGCAGCCATCGACATCCGGTGGGGTGTCGCAAGAGCAGGGGTTCTGGCCGAAGCAGTATTCCGTAGGTGAGCAGTCGCTGTCGTCCCAGCAGCTCGGCCCCGGCAGGACCTCGAGGCAGGTGCCCTGATCCATCCCGGGGATGCCCACGCACTTCATGCTTGGCGGGCAGGGTGAGTTTTCGTCGCAGCAGGCGAAGCCTGATGTACACCAGCCCTGCTCGCTGATGCAGTTCATGTCGCAAGAGCAGATGGTTTGTCCGCCGCATTCGGATGTTCCCGGGCAGTCTGCGTCGTCATAGCAGTTGCCGAGGGGCGGTACCGGAAAACAGATGCCGCCCGCGCCCATGTCGCCGCCGACGCAGATCATCTCGGGACCGCCGTCCAGATCAGGGCAGTCGGAGTTGTCCTTGCAGCATGGGCCGATGTCCGGAGTGCATTTCCCGGGGCCGACCCAGTAGCAGTCGTACATGCAGGGGCAGGTGCCTGCACCTTCGCAGTGCTCGTACGGCCCGCAGTGAGTGTCGTCGAAGCATTCTCCGGGCCCCGGCGCCGGCTCGCAGCCGCCGGGCTCGCCCGGCTCATGGAGGCCCTGGCAGACGAAGTCCGGGTCGCAGTCCCCATCGTCCCAACAACACCACTCGGGCAGCGGCGGCAGATCGGGCTCGATGTCGGGTGGGAGCAAGGTGTCCTTGGGGACGAGGGTGTCCTCTGGGGCTACCGTGTCCTCCGGGGCTGCCGTGTCCTCGGGCGAGATGAAGTCCGGGTGGGGGATCGTGTCTTCGCCCGGCGAGAGGGTGTCCTCTCC
>CAZNWW010000171.1:0-7538 GCA_964576155.1 uncultured Myxococcales bacterium
CGCCGATCCCCTGGTACTACTCTGATGGCTCCAACCCCGAGTTCTTCGAGTCCACCGAGATCTCGACCCACCAATGGGACGTGGCCCTGCGCAGCGCGGTCGCCACGGCCCGATACACCGAGTGCAAGCAGACCGGCGGGGACGGCTGCAAGACGCGCTTCCCGGTGTGGACCGGCCAGGCGGACGACAACCAGGACGCCATCGTGCTGGCCACGGAGGTGGACGACTGCCGCAGCGGCCGCGCCTACGCCAAGCGGAACCGCGATCCGGAGAGCTGCGCGGCCCTGGCCGATGAGCTCGGTGAGGCTCGCGGGTACGCCCCGGGGGTCATAGCCCTTGCGAAGACCGATGAGATCCTCGTCCTCTGCCACAGCCCGGTCCTGGCCGACGACCACGCCGCCTGCGGCGGTCCGCGGCTCCCCGAGGGGATGTCCCCCGCCGACTGTGAGGCCGCGGAGGCGGAGCTGGCCGGTGGAGTGGACTCTACGATCCTCGACGAGTCCATCGCAGCTTGCCGGGCCGCTCTCCATGTGCGCCGCGGAGATATCCGATACAACATGATCAACGTCATCAGCGAACCCCAGAGCGCGGCCCCCTGGGGCATCTACATGGACTCCGAGGATCCGCTCACGGGGATGAAGGTGGCGACGAGCGTCAACGTCTGGTCCCACGTGACGGATATCTGGGCCCAGAAGGTCATCGACCAGATCCGGTACATCAAGGGAGAGCTGAGCACCGAGGACGTGACCGAGGGTAAGTATGTGGACGACTGGGCCCGCGCGGTTGAGGCGGCCTCGGGGAGGGGCGCGTTCCCCAAGATGAGCCGAGAGCAGGTGGACCGCCGGCTCTCAGAGTTCGCCGCAGGGAAGGCCATCCCCATGGAGATGAAGGCTAAGGAATGGATCGGAGCCCACCCCCAGGCGATGGCCTCTGCCAGGTCCCTCGTCCAGGCGTTTCGCGGGGTCCGAGCCTGGGCCCACGCTGCGTCCACCTGGTCACCGATCTATTCGGCCAGACGAAAGGCCGCTATGGGAACCCAGGTGGAGGCCACCTTGCTCAACCGCATGGTCCAGGAGCTCCACGGCGCCGCGGGCATACCCCTGGAGGGGCCGGTCCTGGAGCGGGTTTCTCCGCTTCGGGCGGGAAACCCATCCGTGGAGCGCGACCTGCGCAGGCTCAAACGGATCGGTCGGGCCCGACGGGGCGGTTGCATCCTCGAGGAGGCCCAGGCCCCCATGGACATGGTCGCGCTGGGCGACATCCTTGAGGAGAAATTCGGCGCGTTCGATTCCGCGGATCCACCTGCGGTCCAGGCCGAGCGCGCCGAGCGGATGCGGCGCTTCCTGGCGCGGCGGGTTCACCACGGCGCAATGGTACACGAGATGGGGCATTCCATCGGCATGCGTCACAACTTCGTCGGCTCCGCGGATGCGTGGAACTACCGTCCCCAGTACTGGCAACTCCGCTCCAAGAACGGGGACGTCACGACCCCCTGCGAGGACCTGAGCCCCGACGGGGAGGACTGCGTCGGTCCCCGCTACTACGATCCCGTCACCTCCGACGAGCAGGACAACCTGATCCAGATGTTCATGCACTCCACGGTGATGGAGTACCCCGGCGAGACCACCCAGGACATGATGGACCTGGGACCCTACGACTTCGCATCGGCAAGGATCTTCTACGGGGACGTGGTGGCGGTCCATGCAGACAAGTCCTACGACGTCGGGACGACACGGTTCGTCACCGTCCAGGACAAGACCGACGACTTCGGGGGCATTCTCGGGATCTCCCATTACTACGGGGACGAGGAACTCCACTACAGCGACCTGCAGGAGTACTTCGAGTTGATCTCCGACTGCAAAGAGGTTGATCCCGAGATCTTCCGGCCCGCCCGCTGGGATGAGACAAACGACGGCATCTGGCACCCCGTCCTGGACGGCTACATCGTCCAGGTCGACGGGGTTTACACGAGATGCCGCCAGCAGCCGGTGGACTACGTCTCGTGGTCCAGCTTGCGAACACCAACCAAGGCGGAATACGAAGGCTGGAATCCTACCGTTCGCACCATCGATCCCAAGGGACGCACCCGGGTGCCCTATGGCTTCGCGACGGACTCCTGGTCTGACCTGGGGAATGTGAGCGTCTACACCAACGACAACGGCGCGGACGCGTACGAGATCTTCAACTTCCTGATTACCAAGCAGGAGGTCTCCCACATCTTCGACAACTACCGCCGCGGGCGGCAGGAGTTCAGCGTCCGCAGCGCCGCGAACAGCTCCCTCTGGCGATACGGCGAGAAGATCCGTGACGGTGCCAAGGGTCTGGCCTTGATGCGTAACGTCTACCAGGACTGGGCCCTCGAGGAGGGGTACGACTTCGACGAGTTCTGGTGGATCGTGGCGCCCTACTGGTTCAAAGACAACATCATCGCCTCGTCCCTGGTCTTCGACCACTTCACGCGCCTCGCTGCGCGGCCGCAGGCGGGTCCCCACTACCGCAAGGGCGATGACCCGGTGCTGCGGTCCGCGGCGGATCCCCTCGGTGAGCCCGGGAAGACCGAGGTGGTGATCCCGAACGGCGCCACCGGGCGATACGGCGCCGTCTCCCCAGCCGGCCGGCCCATCGAGAACCGCTACGCAGACGACATGGGTGAGTACGGCCTCGATATCACGGTCAACGCGGGCTCCTACTACGACAAGATCAACGCGGGCTGGCTGTTGACCGAGTCGGTGGACAACTTCATCAGCGACACCCGCGCCGACTTCGTAGACGCGCGATACCGGGGCGTGTCCATGGCCGACCTCTTCCCGGATGGGTTCCGACGCTTCATGGGGAACGCGCTCACGGGTGACGACTTTCTCAAGGGGCCCCGGCTGGCTGCGGATGCAGAGGGCAAGCCCCTTCTTGGGGACGATGGATTCCCCGGCCCGGGGATCGGCTGGACGTCGTGGTGGGGCGAGACGCCGTCCTCGTGCTTCCCCTCCGAGGGGACTGCGGTCTGCGCGGTCTACGGCGACAACGACTACTACCTCTCCCCGAATGAGCCGGTCCATCTCACCCCGATGGATCCCCAGTTCGGGTGGGAGGAGCAGAAGTTCCTGATCGCCTGGACCCTCCTCTACCTCCCGGAGAACCAGCAGCAATGGTGGCTCAACCAGCTCCGGCTCTGGGAGCTGGGCGTGGACTCTGATCCGGGCTTCCCCAATCGGATCGAGTTCCACCACCCGACGGGCAGGATCTACGTCGCGAAGACCTTCGGGAAGGAGGAGATCTTCGGCCAGACCGTGCAGCGGGGGATCGCAGCCAGGGTGCTGGAGTATGCCAACGAGCTCGTGGCCCGGGCCTACGTGACCACCGACGGACCCGACCTGGACGAGGATGGCACGCCGGACTGGTACTACGCCGAGATCAGCCCGGACACCGGGATGCCGGTGGTGGCCTGGGACCCGGCGATCCAGGGAGAATACATCGTTCCCGAGGGCTGGCGAGGACGACAACTCAGGTTGTACCTGCTCGGACAACCGGGCCTGCACCGAACTGGAGCGCTACGTCGAGATTCCGTTCTTCATCCGCCAGAGCATCCACGCCTACGAGCTCTGGGATCTCCAGCCCGACGGTATCTGGGACTAACTACGTAATCAGCGGCGGCTGACGTAGGCCGCCACGTCCACTGCGTTCAGCTCGTCGAGGTTGGCCTTGATCTTGGCCACCGCGTCGATGAGGCGCTGCTGCCACTCGGGATCGCCTTGGAGATATGAATAGTGCATCCAGATGCCCTTGTGGTTCGCAGCCTCGTCGGTAACGGGGAAGGAGAGCTTCTTCATATTCTGCGGGGCATGGATCCCGTCGCCGTACCGCTCCCGGAGCATGGGCCACTGGTCCGAGCGGGCGTTGAAGAGGGGGTTTCTGTGCTGTGCCACATAGAAGGGCCCGTCCAGCTCGAAGCCCTCCGCGTGCAGAGCGACGAGGAACTTGTTGCGGTGCGCGCCGCCGAAGGCCTCGCGCTCGTAATTGATTATAGTCTGGTAGCGACCGACCGCGGTCTCCCTGGAATCCCGGGCCACGGGGGCGAGGCCGCCGATGGACGCGAAGCCCTCGGAGAGCCGCGCGAAACCCGCCTCACGGCGGGCGTGGAGCTCAGGCCACTTGTCCAGCTGGGCCAGGAGGACCGCGGCCTGGAACTCGGTGATCCGGTAGTTGAACCCGAAGGGCACACCGGTGAAGTCCTCGTACCAGCCCTCCTTGCGGCCGCAGTTGACGAATGAGTGGAGCTTCTTGGCGAGGGTTTCATCGTCCGTGGTGATGAGACCCCCCTCCCCTGCGGTCATGGACTTGGAGGACTGGTAGCTGAAGCTCCCCGCGGTGCCCAGGCTGCCGGCGCCCTTGTCGTTCCAGCGGTTCCCGTGGGCGTGGGCGCAGTCCTCGATGAGCGCCAGCCCGTTTCTCCTGGCGATCACGTTCAGCCGATCCATGTCCGCGGTGCTCGAGGCCAGGTGCACGGGCATGATGGCCACGGTGCGGCTGGTGATAGCGGCCTCCACCGCGGCCGGATCCATGCAGTAGTTCCTGGGCTCCACGTCTACGAAGACCGGCACCGCGTTCACGTGGACCGGCGCCGCGCCCGTGGCCACCCAGGTGCATGCCGGGACGATGACCTCATCTCCGGCCTTTACGTCCAGGGCCCACAGAATCAGCTCCAGGCTCACCGAGCCGTTGGTGCAGCAGATGCCGTAACGTGCGTCCGAGAACTCAGCGAACTTCTCAGCGAACTCCCCGGCCCTCAGATTGGGCTCGGGGAAGCCGCCCCACTCCCCGGAGTCGAGGACAGCCAGTACAGCGTCCCGCTCCCGCTGGTCCCAATGGGGCCACTTCGGGGGGGGGCCGTCGTAGACGGGGGCGCCACCGTTGATTGCGAGCTTCGACATGTCATCAACTCCTTTTCCAACTGTGGGAGGGGCGTCTCGCCCCGAATCGGCCCGAGACGGGCCTCCCACAGTCGCCAGACATCAAATCAACCCTCGTTCGACGATCTCAGCGGCCACTCGTGACGCCACCGTGGCGGAGGGCACGAGGGGATGTGTGTTCAGCGCCATGAGCATTGCGTCCCGATCTCGATTCACAGCGGCCTCGATCCCGAGGCGCTCGTAGGCCTTGACCTGCCGGATCAGGCCTGCGATCCGCTCCTGGGGTGGGTCAAGGGGCAGCGGTGTGATCCCTGTGTTGTCGATGGTGCAGCGGACCTCGATAGAGGCGTCGTCCGGCAGGTTCGGGATCACGCCCCGGTTGAGGGTGTTGACGATGTGGACAGCGCCCTCTTCCGACCTCAGGGCCCGCATGACGTCGCAGGCCACGCGGCTGTACCAGGCGCCACCGCGCTCCGACAACAGCTCGGGCTTCTCGACGACAGCGTCGTCCCGGTAGAGCGCCAGGAGATCCTCCTCGATGCGAGCCACCTCCTGGGCCCGGGTCAGGGGATTCGAGCGGATGCCGTCGAGCATCCGCCGGGTCTCGTAGAAGTACCGCACGTAGGACGACGGCAGCATCCCCAATGCCCGCAGGAAGCCCTTCGGATAGGAGATCTCCGGAATGTTGGCCGGCCCGCCCGGGGTCTCGAGGATTCTGAGGACGTTGGGCAAGACGTCTTCTCCTCTGAGCATGAGCTTGCGGATCCAGCCCAGATGATTGAGACCGATCCAGTCCAACTCCAGGGCGTCCTCGGCGACCTTCAGGTGTCTGGCGATGTCGATCTGCAGCTCCCGGGGGACATTACAGAGCCCGACAGCCCGTGTGGTCCGGTGGTTGAGGATCGCCTCGGTGACCATGCCCGCGGGGTTGGTGAAGTTCACCACCCAGGCCTCGGGGGCCACCTCCTGCGCAACCTCCACGATCTTGAGGACCTCGGGGATCGACCGAAGGGCCTTGGCCAGCCCGCCGACCCCGGTGGTCTCCTGGCCGATGAGGTCGTGCCTGAGGCCCATGAGGATGTCCTGGTGCCGCCCCTCCTGGCCGCCGACCCTGATCTGGATCACCACGAAGTCCGCGCCATGCAGCCCGGCGCGGAGATCCGTGGTGGACTCTACGGCCAGGGTACTGCCTGAGTGGCTCAGCATCCGGCGGATGAAGCCGGCGACGGCCTCCTGCCGTTCGCCGTCGATGTCCACGAGGGTGACAGTCGAGGGTCCCCCAGGCTCCAGGGCCCAGGTCCCGATCCCCTCCACCAGCTCAGGGGTATAGGTGCTGCCACCGCCGACCACAGCGATCTTCATCATGTACCTCCATCACACACAACAAGAGCCAGGGCGGCGCGGACTGCGCCCTCGACCGGCCGGGCCTCCAACCTTACGGGGCGTGCCGCGGGGAACTCCTTGCGGACCTCGTCGATGAGCGCGTCCCGCATGCGATCCACGGACCCCTTCTGGAGCACGGAGCCTCCCATGACCACAGGGAACTCCTCGTCCGCTCTGAAGAGGGGCCGGGCCACCGCCCGGGCCGCGTTGCCCAGCTCACCCCCAGCCCAGTCCAGGATCCCCAACGCCTGCTCGTCACCGTCCGCGGCCCCGTCGAAGACCACGGGGGTGAGCAAGGTCGGCGACCAGGAGGTCCGGCTGTCGGCCATGGTGAAATCCACGATGTCGTCGAGACGCTCCAGGCGGAAGCGCTCGATGATGCGCTCCACCAGGCTCGTCGCAGGTCCACGCCCGTCCAGGGAACGGAACGCCACCTGGAGGGCCCTCAC
Source organism: uncultured Myxococcales bacterium (assembly GCA_964576155.1). GTDB lineage: Bacteria > Myxococcota_A > UBA9042 > CAIXZC01 > CAIXZC01 > CAZNWW01. Next base: position 6,737 of record CAZNWW010000171.1, read on the forward strand.
GCCGATGTCCCCGCCGCTGCCCAGGTCCCCGAACTCAGGCCCCAGACCCGCGATGCGGTGCTTGCGTCCGGCGCGGTTCTCGCCCGCGCAGTTGGAGCCTGTCCCGGACACCACGCCCACCCCGATCCCGTCGGGGGTGCCTGCGCGGAGGATCAGGTAGGTGTCGTTGTCCACCCATGTCGGGCATGGCAATCCGAGGCGGGCCACCAGGGCCCGGATGTTTTCCTCGTCCCTGGGGCGGTCCCAGCCCGAGAGCCCGAAGCCCGCTGCGACCAGGTCCGCGGCCTCCGCTCCTGCCCGCTCCAGGAGCCCCGAGAGGAGGTCGGACCACACGGCCAGCGCGGCCTCCGCGCCTATGGCCTGGTAGTTGGAGGGGCCCCGGATCAGGCGCGCAATCGTGGCCCCGTCCGGGCCGGCGAGGAGCCCTTCCGTCTTCGTGCCGCCACCATCGATAGCTAGAACATATCGTTTTATGTTCATATAGTTCCCAGAGGTTCTCTAAAGCTTTGCCTTCATCTTCTTGGCGTAGATCCGGGCGTCCTCGGTCTCCCACTCGAGGTACTTCGGCTTGTCCGAGTCATTGATGCATTTGTCATACATCGCGCCGGCCGTCTCCTTGTCGCCGACGGACGCGTAGGCAGCGGCCAGTTCCAGGAGCAACTCCGCGTCTCTGGGGGCCAGCTCGTAGCCCTTCTTGAGCACCTCGAGTCCCCTCTTCTTGTCGCCGCCGAGAAAATCGGGGATTCCCCGCAGCATGGATCCCAGGGCCATGTAGCCCTCGAAGCGTCCGGGCTCATCCTTG
>CAZNWW010000172.1:0-7518 GCA_964576155.1 uncultured Myxococcales bacterium
CGACGATTCCCAACGCAACGACGCGACGGCGTGGGGGCGAGAGCGACGGCGGCGCCGACACATGGGAGGTCTTCTTCGGCCGGGATACCGCGGACGTTGAGGAGGCGATCCGGCTCACCGACGTCATGGACGCCCAGCCCACCGAGGGTGAGGAGCGGACCGCCATCGCCGCGGTGGGAGAGCTCCTCGGCTACCCCCCCTGCTGCGCGACGGCCTACGCGGCCGAGGCGACGGACATCCGCACCTCCTACTTCTGGCTCCATGTGGACCGCCGTCTCTCCAGGCCCGGGCCGGTCCCCTGGGAGTACAACCCGATCCCCGGGAAGATCATCGAGTACGTCCCCTGTGCCCTCGACTGCGCGCCCTCCCTGGACCGGGCCCGGCTGAACCTGGACTCGATGCCCTGGACCGGGGGCAAGACCCGGGAGGCCTTCGAGGCCGTCTGCCGCAACCCGCATCTCCTGCTCTGGGATGTCCAGTCCAGCGCGGTGGAGCTGATCCCCGAGACCGAGCCGGGAGAACGCTTCCGCTACACCTGCGGCAGGACATGGGGCCATGGTCCGGACATCGACGCACTGGGCGAGGGCGACGAGGTGATCCTCGAGGACGAAACCATCCTGATCCTCCGCAAGGGGCGACCCTGGCTATCCCTGTCCGGCCGCGCCTTCCTCTGGTGGCATGAGCGGGTCCTTCAGGCTGAGTTCTGGCGGGCTATGCTCGATTTCCGAAGGCTGGTCCCGAGACAGGCCGGGGGACCAGCGGCTTCGGAGACAGCGTCCCGGGATCCGGCCAACCCCATCATGGCGGTGCTGGACCGGCTCCTCGGCTTGTTCCGTGATCACGCGGTGGACTTTGCCGGCCTGAGGTTGGCCGCGTGGACCCACCACAAGGATGGACGAGCGCTGATCCATCTGGAGGGCCCCGGGGACCGGGTCGTTCTCGTGGTGGAGACCCGCAGCGAGGGGGCACCCGCGCTCTGGGAGGCGGGGCCCTACGCGCTCAGTTATCCCTCGGAGACACCGCTCAACACCGACAGCCAATGGGCCGCGGCCAAGGCCTTCCGCGCAACCCTCCACGCGGCCGTGCGCAAGCTGTCGCGTCAGTCCCGGGAGAGATAGCCCCGCAGTACCATCAAAGTTCTTGCTCGCCAGACTTCAGATCACTTCAGATCACTTCGGGGCATTTCAGGGCGCAGGCCGTGGGCACGTCGCAGGTGGTTCCTACTTCGGCGAGGGGGCAGACATCCAGGACGCATTGCAGGAACTTCCCGGTCTTCTCCGCCTGGGCTTCGGAGGTTTCCGCTATGCAAGCGGTGGTGCAGTTGTACATGTAGGGATCGCAATCGGCCAGGCACCAGATGGCGTCGCCGCAATCGGCCTGTCCCTGACCGCCGATGCAGAGCGCGGTAGTCTCCGCGCATTTCTCCATGACGCATAGGTAGAGGATGTCGAGCTCCGCATCGCCGCCCGCCTCGAAGGCGACGAACTCCGCTGAGCACCTGGCCTCGACGCAGCCGAGATACGCGTCCACATCGTCCATCTCCGTGTCGGAGATTCCCTCCAGGCAGTCCGACTCCGAGGGTCCCACCGGACCCCCATGCCAGTTCTTGAGATCCACGAGGCATGTGAGCGCCTCGTAGCATGACGGGCCCTCTCCGGTAGAGGTGTCCGGCACTCTCTCGGTGATCTCGCCGGCGTCGCTCGCCGCCATGTCCTCGGATCCGTCGACGATACCGGGGCCGCCGCCAGCTACGTCGCCATTGGAGCAGCCGGCCAGCGCGATCAGGGCAAGTGCATATAAGAGATTCCGAAACATTATTGCGTTCCTTCTGGCGCATGGAATACCGCCAGCAAATTGATCCATCATCGGGCGGTCAATATCCGATCTTGACCACGATCACACCCTCCTAGGGCAATCGCATCAAAAGTTGAGTGTTTCGTGGAGGCGGGCTCGGGCGGCACGGGAGACGGGAGACGGGGGCCGGGATGGCCTGCCGCCGCCTGCTCTGTCTTGACGCATCTGGAATCTCTATGCTCTACTGGTTCAGTCGTCCAGAGTCCAGCCACCCGGCCAGAGGAGTCGTCGTGACCAAGGTCCCTTCCTGTTGGTGTTGTGCTCCCTGACCCTCTCCGCCGCCAGGGCTGAGGTCGGGACCCGCCATGTCATAAAGCCTGGGCAGGAGGAGCTCGTTTCGCGGATGATGACCAGGGATCTTCCCCAGGGTTGGACCCTCGTCAGCGTCTCCATCCATCAGGATCACATCGACGTCGAGTATTCAATGCCCGAGCGCGAGGTACACCAGCAGGTCTCGCTGCGCCACGTCTCCTGGTCCGGAGAGCCAGCGTTCCGGACCCGTCAGTTCGCCGTCTTTGCCGAGGGCCCCGGGGCTGCTCGCGCTGCTGCGGAGGCCCTCCTCACCTGCCTCGAGGAGAACATGCTGTCGGCCGAGAAGGGCTGGTCTTGGAGCACCATCAACATCGACCAGACCGGGGATGGGCATGGGACCGACCTGCGCCTCCCTCCCAGGTTTATCGACTGGATGAGGCGAAGTATGGAGTCCACCGCGGACCGATGCAATCGCGCCATGGATTGGGTACAGGCCCGCGCCTTCATGCAGACCCCCACCCACCCCGATTCTCCGTACTGGAAGGACACGGGAGAGGCGTGGAGCCTCATCTACACCATCGAGGGGGCGCTCGCCCATGAGGAGCGCATCACCGCGGCCGCAGCGCTGAAGCGGCTGGAGCAACTTGTCGAAAAACTGGCGCCCCGCAGCCGGCCTGTGATTGATAATCAGCTCGGATTCTTCTTCTCCGAGCTTGGAGACGAGGCCAGGTCCGGGGAGTGGTTTCGGAGAGCCCGTACCGACGCCGCAGCTCTAATTGAGGCCGCCGGCAGTTCCCGCTCGGCCTTCCTCCATCACGTCGAGATGGCTCGTGCCGACATCGGCCTCGGCAGCTTCGCTGACCCGGGCGAGTTGGCTGAGCGGCTCGTCGGTCTCGCTCCCACCCCGGCCGACGCCTGTCCTGCATTCGAGTTGGCTAGAAGTCTCAGGCGGCGGGGCCGGGCTGATCTTGGTGTCGCCCTCCTTCGACGACTCCACGGACGCCTGAGCGAGTGCAGGGAGGGGTATCGGATAGCAGCGGGTCTGGCGGTCCGCACGGAAGGAAGCGCCGGGCTTCTGGACCTGCTCGAGGCCGGCGCCGAGAGGTTCCCCGAGGATGTGGGGATAGTCAGCGCGCTTGCCGAACACTACAAGTATGTGGGAGAGCCCGAGCAGGCCATCGGTATCCTCCAGGGACTCGTCGACGGCGGTGCGCGGAGCAGCGGCTTGATGGGCCCCTCGACGCGCTGTACTCCCAATCCCCTCAGAGGGCTGAACACCGCGCACGGTTCGTTCTAATCGCCAACGAGGATCCCCAGGACCATGCGTCGAATTTCTTCGCCGGCTCTCTTCTCCACTACGAGGGCGAACACACCCGCTCGAACCTCTACCTGATGAGGGCCGCCGGGGGACTTCCGAGGGTAGCTCGGGTCTATATCTACATCGCCATGAACCATCATCGCGGGATGCGGGATCACGCGGTTGCCGCGAAGTACATCGACCTTGCCTTCGCCGCAGGCGCGCGTGACCCCGATGTCTACTACTGTCGCGGCGTCATCAACATGGACGTGGAGCCGGATGCCGCCATCCGGGATCTCATAAAATACCTGACCCTGACCCGGACATCCTGGGACGTGCCGCCGGAGAAGGCCCGCTTGGTCAAGGCCATCGTCGAGAAGCTCGAGGTCTGCAAACACGAAGACGTACCCTCCAAATGCATCGGGCTCGATCCCCCGTGATCCGCATCGCTACGCGGTTCCTCATCCTCGTTATCGTCAGCGCCTTCGTCCTGATCCCCGCTGCAGAGGCAGCCGGTCCTCACAGGGCCGTCGATCTCCTCCAGGCCGAGGACGGGACCCCATTCAAACCAGGTGAAGGTTGGGTCCTGGACGATACTGGGAGCGCGAACAGGGGGCTGTTCTTTCTGTTCCGAAGCCCTGATGCTCCGGATCTCACGGTCCTGGTGGAGCCGCGGGACGAGGATCGTCCGACCTTCCAACGTACGCCGTCCTTCAACATCTCCCACCGCGGGAACGTTGAGGGCCTCGACACCCCGCGAGGTCGGCTGCTACGCCGAGTCGTCGACGCTATCCTGCGAAACGACGGGGGCGGAATCGATCTTTCACGGCTGACACCAATCGCGAAGGAGAGCGCTCCCGAAGCAACCATTGATGACCCGACGTCCACCCCACGCAAGGGCCTCCTGGGCTGCGTGATGGCCATGGAGCCTGCGGGGCGCGTACAGGTGCAGGTCGTGTTCCTCCTCCTCCTTGTCTCCCTTGCGTCCCTGTTCCTCTCGTTCTCGCTCCAGCGGAGGGCCTGGCGGGAGAGTACCTCCGTCAACCGGTGGTTCGTCGCTGTCGCCCTCGCAGCGGGGCTCATCATCCGGCTTTTTGTGGCGCCTCGGGTGGTGATGGTCTACATGGCCTTCGATTTCACCGGCAACGTAGCGTCATTCGAGTCTCTGCCGAGATACGGTGCAGGGGCATTCACGTTCTACCGCCTGCTCTTCGAGCTCCTCCCGACGGATCACCTGACCATCATCCAGGTCAATACCTGGCTGGGATTCCTCACGATCCCTGCGATCCTGACCTTTGTGAAGCGACACCGGCCGGGCGGGCCCGCTGTGCCTGTGCTTGCGGTCCTCTTGAGTCTTACCCCGATGTTCATCTGTGATCATCGCACGGAGAGCATCCTCATAGTGGTGGTGTTCTTCTTGTGGCACGGCCTCCTCCTCCTGGATGGTTTCCTGGTCCACCGGAGTCGCTTGAGCCTCGCCGGGGCGGTGCCGCTCCTGGGCCTCGCCGCGCTCTCTCGCCCGGAGATGGTCATCATCGTCCCCCTCGGAGTCGCCATCATCCTCATCGCAAGGGGACGGGAGGGCCTCCGAAGCGCGTGGATCCAGCTGAGCGTCGCCGGGCTCGTCACGTCGGGGCTCGTCGCGTTGCAGATCCATCACCTCTTCGGGGTCGTACCGTAGCAGATCGGCAGGGGCGCCATCCCAAACCTGGGGCTGGAGGTCCTGGCCGGCTTCCCAGCTGAGCTGATCCTCGAGAACGCCTGGTTGAACTTCTGGTATTTCCCGGTAGGAGTCACGTTGGTGGCGGTCATGGGTTTCGTGAACGTCCGGAGGGGCTCTCCCAGGCTGCCATTGGGGTTGGCCGCCCTGGCAGTGGTTTGGACCCTCGCCTACGTCATCGACGCCCCGATGACCTCCCTCCCCAGACTCCATGCGCCAGCTGCGGCGGTAGTCTGCGTCCTCGCTGCCTTGGGCGTCGATGATGCACGCAGGCGCCTCGCCAGGCTCGGAGGGCGCTTCACGACCCACGCTACCGTGGGCCTCGCCGTCCTGGTCGTGGCCTCCGCGGCGCCGTCGATCCCCTCGCTCATCGCGCCGACCAACGAGATCCAGGACGAGGGCTTCTTCCGCCGTGCGGTCGCCGCCCTCCCGGACGCGCCGGTCTGTTTCGTGCGGATCGGACCGGGGGACACCCCATCGAAGGGGAAGACCCATCGGTACCATGCCGACTACCTCCTCAGGCCACCGAACCGGGATGATCGGGTGTACGGGCTCCATGCCTGGGAGACCGATCGCTCCAGTGAGTGTTCAGGTGCCACCTACTTCTACCTCGGGCTCCTCTGCTATGCCGCAGAGTCGTCCTCCGGCGCCCGGACGATGCCCGAACGGGAGGTTCAGGTCCGATGCCTCTGGGGAGATGACTGCTGGCGGGCGGCCTCCCATCATGAGGGGGACGACGAAGCGCCGCCCCGGAGCCCCCTGGTCTCTGCCTGCGCCCGAGCCGTGAAGGAATGGCCTCTCGTACCGATCATCGAGGAGGATCTTCCAAACCTCGGCGCCAACGAGTTCGGCTACTACCCGGAGATCCCGACATTCCGGGTCGGCTTGTATCGCGTGGATCCAGGTTCGTCCGTAGAGTAGCCGCCGGTGATCCCTTTCGAGTTGAATCCCTGCTCTCCAGTTGCTAGTTTCCCCCACGACTTTCGGAGGAAGCGATTATGGCCGGGTCCCGAGAGATTCAGATTTACGGCGCCGCCCAACACAACCTGAATGGCATCGATCTGGCCATCCCGAAGGACCGCCTCATCGTCTTCTGCGGGGTGAGCGGCTCAGGGAAGAGCAGCCTGGCGTTCGACACCATCTTCGCAGAGGGACAGCGTCGGTATGTGGAGTCCCTTTCCGCGTATGCCCGGCAGTTCCTCGGTCAAATCGAGCGGCCCCACTTCGAGCGAATTACCGGCCTCGCGCCGACGGTTGCGATCCAGCAGAAGACCGCCTCCAGCAACCCGCGCTCCACCGTCGGAACCGTCACGGAGATCCTCGACTACCTCCGCATCCTCTTCGCCCGGATGGGAGACCAGCGCTGTCACCGATGCGGAAACGAGGTCGGCAAGCAGACCGCGCAGGAGATGGTGCGGCACCTCATCGCGCTGCAGGAGGGGACCGAGGTGACCCTCATGGGCCCCCTCGTTGTCCATCGCAAGGGCGAACACCGAGACCTCTTCACGGACTTGATCGGCCGCGGCTTTGCACGCTTCCTCCTTGACGGTGAGATCCGGAAGCTGCGAGAGCCGCCGGACCTTGACAAGAACTTCTGGCACGACATCTCCGTGGTGGTGGACCGGATACGGCTCCGTCCCGGAATCGAGAGCCGGCTCACGGATTCCGTGGAGACCTGTCTGAAGGTGTCCGGTGGCAAGATGACCTCCCGGGTCGGCGATGAGGACCGAGCCTTCTCCGAGGACCTCTACTGCGATCATTGCCGCATCAGCCTCCCGGAACTCTCGCCTCAGCTCTTCTCGTTCAACAACCCCCAGGGCGCCTGCCAGGCCTGCAACGGCCTCGGCACTCGCTTCGCCGTGGATCCCGAGCGTGTGGTTCCCGATCCCGAACGCTCGGTCAACAATGGAGCAATTGCCCTCTGGCAGAGCTGGCGGACCGCTGGAGATTCCTGGTCACGCAAGGTGATTCGCCACTTGGCACGCGGGGTCGGTATAGATCTTTCACTCCCTTGGGAGGACATGCCGAGTGAACACCGAGAAGTACTCCTCTACGGCACCGACGCTTCCGGTGAGGGCGGCCGCGTCCCCTGGCACGAGACCACGTCACAGCTCCGCTGGGAGGGTGTCTGCAACACCATCATGCGGCGCTTCCACGAAACCCAGTCCGACTCCATGCGGCGGTTCTACCAGACCTTCTTCTCGACAAAACACTGTGACGAGTGTGAGGGAACCCGGCTTCGCTCCGAGGCCCGCGCTGTGACCATCGCAGGAAGGGCGATCACCGAGGTCTCCCAGCTCACCGTCGAGGAGCTGCTGCCGATCCTCGAGACCATCCCCCAGGACGGCCACCGTGCAGAGATCGCCCGGGTCCCCCTGCGGGAGTCTCTCAACCG
>CAZNWW010000173.1:0-7466 GCA_964576155.1 uncultured Myxococcales bacterium
GATCGCTGACGAGTTCCACCAGAACGCCGATGAGGCGGTGGTGAAGTACATGTACGGGGAGAACGCTGCCTACTTCCTGTTCTCGGGCGGCGGGCTGTGGCAGATCCACCTCTGCGTGAAGCCGGACGCCCCCTTCGACGCGCTGGTCAAGCGCATCGAGGAGCTCTACGAGCTGCCCCCCGCTGAGCTGAGCTGGGAGAACCCCGACGAGAAGGCCGGTCTTATCGGGGCTACCTGGCGGGACACCACCTTCGAGATGACCGCGCGCTCGCCCCGAGGTCTCTTCCGCTGCAACACGATCCGCTGGGTCTACCTCCCCGCCAAGGAAGGGATCAAGATTCGCCGGGACGCGGCGGTGATCCTGCACAAGAACGACACCACTGCCCAGGACCTCCTCAACCAGGTCACCGGTGATGGCGGCGATGGCGACGTGGACAACGTGCTCGACAAGGTGCTCAAGAACAAGTAGCCCCTACGTTCCTCCCGATCGAAGAACACCCAGCACCACCCACCCGAATGTCCCGATGGCCGTGGCGAAGGTCAAGATCGGGATGGCCGTCGGGCAGCCTGTATCGAAGGAGAACAGCAGGACCGAGCTGAGGAAGGACGTGACGCTGATGCCGGTGAGGATCGCACGGTTCGCAGCGCGGTCCCGGCGTCGGCTACGCTCGTCCTCCCCCAGGAGGTCGATGTGCAGCTCGAGCTGGCCCTTGCGGAGTCGTCGCAGGAGAGACTTCAAGTCCCGGGGGAGCACCCGAAGGAAGCTCCCGTATTCTGAGACCACGTCGTAGGCCTGCTGCACCCGCAGGGTGGGATCCATCATCCGCTTCAGGAAGAGCGTCGTGAGGTACGGGCGGACAGACTCTATCGGGTTGTACTCCGGGTAGATCCGGGTCGCTATACCTTCCATGGTGGAGAGGGCCCGGCCGATGAGCAGGAGGTCAGCGGGGGGCGAGACCTTGTGCCGGATCACCGCACCCATGACCGCGTCGATGAGGCCTTGGACGTCCACCTCCTCCAGGCTCAAGTGGAGGAAGCGATCCATGATCATGGAGAGATCCCGTTTCATGGCCCTGAGGTCCGTCTCTTCGGGGACCAGGTCCGAGTCGACGAAGAGCTCCGTGATGAGGTCCGCGTCACCGGAGAGCACCCCCACCATGAAGGTGAGCATCTCGTCCATCCGCCGGTCGTCCAAGGCTCCCATCATGCCGAAGTCCACCATGCAGATCTGAGGCCCCGGCAGCACGAAGAGGTTTCCGGGGTGGGGATCTGCGTGGAAGAACCGATGCTCGAACACCGACCGGAGCATGAGGGAGGTCCCAATCTCGGCGAGCTCCTTCGCCGAGATCCCATGAGCCTCCCAATCCTCGTTATCCGTGACCTTCATCCCGTCGATGAACTCCATGACGATCACGGAGGTGGTGCAATACTCCCGATGAACCCTGGGCGCAGTGATCTTTGGATCGTCCTCGAAGTTCCTGCGGAACCGCTCGATGTTCGAGACCTCGTTGACGAAGTCCATCTCGGTGCGCAAGGTCCGCCCGAACTCCTCGATGAAGCCCGGCAGGTTGAACCGCGACCACTCGGGGATCGTGACGTGGAAGTGGGTGGCGACGGCCTTGAGCAGGTCCAGATCCTCGGCGATGCTCGCCCGGATCCCCGGCCGACGAACCTTCACCGCGACCTTCTCCCCGGTTTTGAGCGTTCCCCGGTGGACCTGTGCCATGGAGGCCGCCGCCAGGGGCTCCTTCTCCAGGGACGCGAAGATCGACTCGACGGGGCCGCCCAGCTCAGCCACGAGGACCGCCTCGGCCTCCTCGTAGGTGAAGGGAGGCACGGCATCCATGAGCTTGGCCAGCTCGTTGACCACCTCCATGGGCAGGAGATCGGGGCGATTCGCAAGGACCTGGCCGAGCTTGATGTATGTCGGACCCAGCTCCTCGAAGACCAGCCGGAGACGCTCCCCCGCCGAGAGGGTGCTGGTCTCGGCCTTGGCGCGACGGAAGGCCACGGCCTGGGACGCACGGCGCCACGCAGCCGCCACCCCGATGCGCTCCGCCACGTCGCCGAAGCCATGGCGGATCAGAACTGCAAGGACTTGGCGCATGCGACGAAAGCGCCGCCGAGCGGCGCCGACCTTGAACAGGGAATACGTGACGCTCCTCATTTCTTCTCCGGAGGACGTCGCCCCAGGGGCGCCCAGCTGGCGATGAGGTCGCTCGCCACCTGGGTCAGGAGCTCACGCTGCTCGCGCCCCTCGGCCTCGGCCCGCTCCAGGCGCTCCACGATCTCGTCCCGGAGGGTATCCACCTGATCCTGGTCGAGTCCACCGAGACGATGAGCGTTGATGAGGAGCCGGGTGAGGTCCGCCTTGAGCAGGGCCTTGCTGAGGCCGCTCGCCGCGCCCTTGATGACGATGTCCCGGATGATGCCGCGCATGGGTCTCTCCTGCTCAGCGGCCCTGCATCCTCCGGCGTCGGGCCGCCCCGAGGGCGGCGGCCGCGAAGAGCACCAGCAGGAACAAAGGGGCCGTGTTCGGCGGCGATTCTACCACGGAGCAGCCGCCGCTGTCGTCCCCGGACGCGGGGTCTTCGCCGGAGACGTCGGGCGCCGTCCCCGGCGTGTCCGTGCCACCCACAGGCCCTGTGTCGTCCCCGGGCATTACTGAAAGATCCTCGCCCGGGAGCGAAGCGTCCACACCGGGTCCGGGGGTGTCCACGCCGGGGACGAGGTCCTCGCCGGGTTGCAGCGTATCCTCGCCTGGAATCCAGGTGTCCGGTCCCGGCCCCGTCGTGTCCTCCGGGGGCGGCTCCACGGTGTCCTCGGGCGGAATCACCGTCCCGCAGAGGGACGCGTCCAGGCAGAAGAAGTCCTGGGGATCCCCGGCGCCCTGGATGTCCCCGCAGCAACCGCCGCTGAAGTCACCCGAACAGTCGCCGTTGGTCGCGCAGTTGTACGTGCAGAAAGAATCCTGCCCCGTGTAGAGGCAGATCCATGCGCCCAGGTTGGGGTTGCAGAACGGAAGGTTCGGGTTCGACGGGAAGCCGCAGGGCTCCCCCACGCCACCCCCGGGGGAGAAGGGCTGGTTCCAGCCCGTGCAGCCGCCGCCTGAGGGCACCAGATCGATGGTGAGGATGTACGCACCAGGGAACTCCTGGCCGCCGTTGGACCAGGTGTCGGCCACCACGTACCAGGTCCCGCAGCTCACGGACAGCGAGACCGTTGTGTCATGGCGAGCCTCGCAGTGGAACGTCTCCAGCGCGGAGTAGATGTGGACGTCGATGTCCACCCCTGCGTCGTCCTGCACCGTCACCGAGAGGGTTCCGGGCTGGGTCACCTCCACCTGGTAGATCACCTCCGGACCGGTCTCGAGCTTCTGGATCGCTGCGCCGCAGCCGTCCAGGAGATCGGAGATCGATTCTGTGGTGTTCCCCTGGAGGGTTTTTGGAAATGAATCCACCACGATGGGGTTCGACGGGGTCCCCAGATCACTCTTCGACGTGTCCTGGATCGACTCGTAGCGCTTCGGGATGAAACCGTCCGATGCGGCCCAGCCGCCGAACGCGTTCACTGCGACGTTCCAGCCCATGGCCTCGTACCAGATCGGCCAACCGTTGGCGAGGGTTTCCGAGTAGAGCATCACGTGGTAGCCCGCCGCGTTCACCGCGTCGCCGTGTTCGAGCTGTGCCTGGGAGATCGTGGAAGTGATGTCCGGGATCGACGAGGTCGTGTAGTGGCCGATGTCCCAGCATTTGGAGACGTAGCCCGAGCAGTCCAGGCCGCCGGTGCAGCCGAGGATCCCGTCCTCGGGGTAGGAGCCGGCGCCGTGGCCGTCCTGGATCCCCTGGTCGAAGACCTTCAGCGTCATGTAGCCGCCCCAGTCGTAGGGGAGGCCCACATAGTCCCCGGGGAGGTAGGCGCTCTGGTAGCCTGGCGCGCAGGACGCGGTCAGGTTCTGGTTGCCGCAATGCCACGGATGGTCTGCGAAGGCCCTGGCCCGCACCATGACCTCGTCCCGGGTGATGGGGCCGGCTACCACAGGGAATGCCAGAAAGAACACCAGGCAGGCAGTGAGGGCCTTCATCGGACACCTCCCCGGCTGAGCCGGTGCACCTGGATCCCGTCGCCGGCCTCCTCCATCCAGGCGACACCACCGCCGGGGCAGGACGCTACCTGCCGGAATGGGATAGCACCCCCGCGAACGGCAACCTCGACCCGGTGGCCAAGGTTCATGTCGGGATTGACCCAGATGAGCTCCCGCCTCACCTCACCGTCGTCCAGAACCGTATCCGTCAGGACCAGAAGGTCGTCCCCGTCGAGGCCCACCAGGCGTGCAGCCGAGGCCTCGATGGGCAAGAGCCCACCATCACCGAACCGAAGACCGTCGCCTTCCAGCTTCGGTGCCGACGCCACAAGGAGCCGGAACTCACGCCCCTCGCCGGGGGCCGCCATCTCCGAAACCAGCTGACACCGTTGCCCGCCGCCGCAGGGAATCCCCTCTCGGATCGCAGCGAGATCCGGGGTCCGCAGGGACAGGCTGTCCTGATAAGCCGTGGTCACAGCCAGATCGCCGTCATCGAGGCCCAGCGCCGTCACCGGTGCGAGCCCGACGGGCAGCGGGATCGTCTCCCGCAGGGCACCATCAGCATCGGCGAGGACCACCTGTCGCCCGGGGTTCGACAAGAAGGCCCAGCCCGCCCCGAGGGGGACGAGATCATCGGCCAGCGCAGGAACGGAAACCTCGGACAACAGCGCCCCATCCGCGCCGAAGCGCAGCACCCGACGCCCGTCCGCACCCAACAGCGCAACCCTGCCCTCGTCCAGGCAAGCGAGGCTCCGCGGCCCGGCGCCGGTGTGGCCGAAGCGGCCCATCGCGTCCCAGGGCACCATGAACGAAGTCTCTTCCGCCTCCAAGGAGGCCCGGGCCGTCTCCGGCCCCACGGGCTCCGCACAGGCGATACATAGGAACAGCGTCGAAACGACGAAGAATCTCATAGGTCCTCCAGATGGCTGGATCTTGCGACGCCGGAGTCTAGCGGAAGACAAGGACAGGAGTCAACGGCTGGCCATATAGAATCTTTCCCTCTTTAGCAGTCGCCAGGGACTTCTATCCGTTGCTGCATCGCGTCCCCTCCGGCCTTCGGCCACCTCCCCTCACCAGGGGAGGATTTTACGTGCTGAACGCGACGGACATTTTCCCCGACCTTATTAAATGAAAAGGTAGCACCAATTTTCAAAGAGTTTTTTTTTGCTACCAGATCTTTAGGGTCATTCGCGACAGCTACTGCATCAACATTCGCCGAACCCACGGAAATCACGGGGAGATCCGCCTCGTGCCACAAAAACGCTCCATGTCAAAAAAAAAACCGCTAAACCCCCTCTGGGGGTGAACCGTTGCGGGTGAGTCGACAAAGTCGGATCCCCCGACGAAATCCTCCACTCCCCAAAGGGCAATCCCTCCACGGCGATCGATACCTGCTGGCGCGCGCACAGAGCCCGCGTGCGAGAGCCAGCGACACCGGAGCTTTACAAAACCTCGGCGATTTCACATCATGTCCCTTGTTCCCCGGCCATTCGTCAGGGGATGCAATCAAATTGGGACCGAACCCTCATCTGTCAAGGGGTGCCCATGCTCAGAGAATTCGGCTGGACAAAAGTCGCCCTGGTCCTCGCAGCGTCACTGGTGACGGCGAGCGGCGAGGCCGCTCCGAAGAGGGTGGATTACTGGGACCTGCTCTCCACGGACACCGTCGGAGCCCGGGCCTTCATCGAGGCGCACCCCAAGTGGGACGGCCGGGGGGTGGTGGTCGCGGTGCTGGACACCGGGGTGGACATGAGCGTCCCCGGTCTCACCTCGCTGCCCCAGGGAGGGGTCAAGGTGATCGAGGCTCGGGACTTCACCGGGCAGGGTCGGGTGAAGCTGCGGCGACCCAAGGAGAAGGACGAGGGCAAGGAGAAGGTCCTCACCACCGGCAGCGGCGCGGTGCGCGGGCACCTGAACCTCCAGCCGGCGCCCGTCCGGGAGAGCCTGCTCCTGGGCTTCCTCGAGGAGAAGAGCTTCAGCGCCTCCGCAGTGGAAGACATCAACGAGAACGGGAAGACCGACGACGTCTTTGCGATCCTCGCGGGGGAGATCGAGGTCGAGGGCGGTAAAGAGTGGCGTATCTGGATCGATCGGGACGGGGACGGTCATGTGGACGACGAAGAGCCGGTGCGCAACTACTCCGTAGCCCACGAGCACTTCTTCCTCACCTCGGCCCCGGGACAGGGCCTGCGTTCCCCCATGGCCTTCGCTGCCACCCTCGACGATGACCGGCGGGAGGTGAACCTCCACTTCGCAGACGGCAGCCACGGCACCCACGTCGCAGGCATCGCGGCGGGTTATCGGCTGTACGGCAAGGCCGGCTACCACGGCATCGCCCCCGGCGCGGCGGTGATGAGCCTCAAGATCGGGGACAACACCCTGTCCGGCGGATCCACCCGCAGCGGGAGCATGGCCGATGCGCTGCGCTTCGCGGGGGACTGGTCGAAGAAGCACGACACCCCTGTGGTGGCCAACGTGAGCTACGGCATCGGCACCGAGACCGAGGGGACCACGGACATCGACCGGATCGTGGACGGGATTCTAGCTGAGTTCCCCCTCCTTTCCGTGGCCACCAGCGCCGGGAACTCCGGGCCGGGCCTGTCCTCCGTCGGGACCCCGGCGGGCGCTGACTTCGCGTTCGCAACCGGCGCGGTGCTGACCAGGGACAATGCCCGCGCGCTCTACGACACCAAGCTCTCCCGGAACGTGCTGTTCTACTTCAGCAGCCGGGGAGGTGAGCTCGCCAAGCCCGACGGCGTGGCCCCCGGCGCGGCCGCGTCCACGGTGCCCCCCTGGGAGTGGGGGATCATCATGCGGGGGACCTCCATGGCCTCCCCCCAGGCAGCGGGGTGCCTGGCCCTGATGGCCTCCGCTGCACGCGGGTTGAAGCCCCGGCTCAACTTCAACGGTGGCATGCTCCGTGCCGCGCTGCGTAACAGCGGTAGTGCGCTGCCGGGCTATACCCTCCTGGACCAGGGCTCCGGGGTGATCAACGTGGCACGCGGCTGGCGTTCCCTGAAGCGCCTGGCAAAGGAAGAGGCCGCGTGGAAGGTGCTGGGCTACAAGGTCCGGGGCACCGCACCGTACCTGGAGAACGAGGAGGGCCCCGCGGCCTTTTTCCGCACCGGGACCTGGTTCCCCGCGGACCCGGAGCGTGTCTCCTTTCGGATCCGACCGGTCTTCCTCAAGGACATACCCGATGCGTTCCGGGACCAGTTTTTCCAGGTCTTTGACCTCGTGGTGGAGGGAGACTGGCTCGACCTGGACAAGCGTTCGGTGTTCATCCGGCGTGAGGAGAGCGCCGAGATCACCGTGAGCTACAACCCCCGCAAGCTCACCAGACCAGGGATTCACTCGGCCCGGATTCGCGGCGTCTACCGTG
>CAZNWW010000174.1:0-1916 GCA_964576155.1 uncultured Myxococcales bacterium
GCCGTTCTGTTTGTCAGTCATCTGGGTTCCCCTTCGGTTCAACCGGCTCAGAGGACAATGAAAACGACTTTCGAGAAAAGTTCCTGGGTGACTGATACTTCTTTGCCCTCGGCGTTCTTTTTCTTGATCTTCTTGAGCGGGGCCTCTCGGAAGTCGCAGAACTCCAGATAGGAGTCTTTGTCACGTCGCACACGGATCGTGTCGACTGTCCGCGCCAGAACCCTCCACGGGATCTGATCCTTGGCGCCTACGTTGATGGTGTCCTCCAACCCGAGCTCTCGGTTGGTGCGGAGCTTCACGAGCTCGTTATACAGCGCAGGGAAGTCATACTCGTTGTAGGCCTGCTCCGCCTCGCAGCGGGTCATGGGCTTCTTGGGGATCACCTTGTCCGGAGGCGGCGGGCCGGTCTCGGACTCGCCCTGGACCTTGACCCGGAAGCCCTCTTCTGACACGAGCACCGTCAGGTTGAGCTTCTTGGGGCCCGCGGTTTTGCTCTTGCCCCCGGTCTTCGGCAGCGAAACCTCCTGCACGGCCATCTCGTTGTAGTTGAAGGCATAGATAAGCATCGGAATCAGGATGACGAGGATCGACATGATCGGGGTCAGGTTGACCTCCTCGACCACTACCTCGCCGTGCTTCCGGAGCGACGGTTTCTTGGCCATGGCTCTACTCCAACTCCCCGCGTCCACGGGCAGATCGGGAACCCTCCCGTCCGCCCAATGAACTGGTTCCAGCGAAAGACCCCATCAGGGATGGGGCATCCAGGCTACTTGCGATCGTCGCCGTCCTGGGCGCCGCCGCTGCGCAGTCTGGAGACCAGCAGGTTCTCGAGCTTCACCGAGTACTGGTCGATCTCGGTGATGATCTTCTTGGCCACGCCGGACAGGAACACGTGTGCGGCGATGCAGGGAATCGCCACGATCAGCCCGAAGGCGGTGGTGTTCATTGCCAGGGCGATGTTCGAACCCAGAGCCTCCTGGCGCTGATCCGGAGAGACCTCAGCCAGGGCGGCGAACGCATTGATCAGGCCGACGATGGTACCGAGCAGCCCGAGCAAGGTAGCGATGTTACCGAGCGCCTGGAGAGTGGGGGTGCGCTTCTCCACGAGGGGGATCACGTCCAGGGTGGCCTCCTCGAGGCCGTTCTGGATCTCGATCTCGCCCTTGTTGGCGCGGGTGAGGCCGGACTTGATGACCCGGGCCAGCGCGGCGGACGGAGCAGCGTTACACAGCTTGATCGCGCGATCGATGTTGTTGGCCATGACCAGCTTCTGGATCTGGGCCATGAACGCCTGGGCGTTGATATTATAACGGAAGAACAGGAAGATGAAACGCTCGATGATGACCGCCAGAGCGACCACTGACACGACCAGGATCATGTGCATCCAGGGGAATCCGTCAACAAATGCCGTCCGAATGTAATCCACGCCTTCCTCCTTAAAAAAATGGAACCCGATTGTCTAAAATGGACCCTGTTTCACAGAGTCCAAGATGTCCTTGAGAAAACTCTTCTCGTAAACGACCGTCTGATACTTCGTTTTCATCTTGGGGGTGAAGATCTGGGCTTCGGGCTTGGGAACCCTGACCACGACCTCAATGGCTTCAAGGGTCTCCTCGTCCCGCACCGACCCCTTCCCTTCGGTATTCTGGGCCAGGGCCGCCGCGCTCGCGCACGCCAGGAGCGCAATCACGATCGTCACGAGGATGGAACCCCTCATACACACCTCCACAAGACCGTCTTTTTACCCGACATACAGGGCCTTTGCAAGCATTTTGTCGCTGGCTCGAAGAATTTGACCCGCCGTGAAAACCATTGTATTTTCAGCCACTCTCACTCCACAGGAGGCGTGTCGGCGCCGGGTTCCGGCTCAGGCTCGACCTCCGGTGCGACCGTGGGCTCCGCCACAGGCTCTGTCA
>CAZNWW010000174.1:2016-7445 GCA_964576155.1 uncultured Myxococcales bacterium
CAGGCTCCACGACAGGCTCCACGACAGGCTCCACGACAGGCTCCACGACAGGCTCCACGACAGGCTCTGCCACTGGCTCTGCCACTGGCTCTGCCACTGGCTCTGCCACTGGCTCTGCCACTGGCTCAGCCACCGGCTCAGCCACTGGCTCAGCTACTGGCTCCGTGTCGGGCCCGGGGCCTGGCTCACCGCTGCCCGATGCGGGCGGCGGGTCCTCCGCAAGAGGACCCTCGACCTTGGGCATGAATTCCTCATCCGCCCACTGGAAGTCACCGAGGACGGCCTCGACTTCGTCGCCGTCCTCGGTCTTCATCGCGTCCTTGAGGGCTTCGATGGAGCCTCCGTAGAGATCGTCGAACTCTGTCAAGAGGGTGTTGAACTCCTCCGCCTTCTCTTCGTTCCCTGCAGAGACCCAACCCAGCGCGCGCTTCTCCAGTTCTGCACGAATCCCATCGAGTTCGGAGATCTTGGCCTTGGCCTCTGGCTCGAACTTCTTGAACTTCGCCACGCG
Organism: uncultured Myxococcales bacterium; assembly: GCA_964576155.1. Lineage (GTDB taxonomy): Bacteria > Myxococcota_A > UBA9042 > CAIXZC01 > CAIXZC01 > CAZNWW01. The sequence goes on from CAZNWW010000174.1 coordinate 2,528, forward strand.
CTCCTTGCGCATCTGCTCTTCCTCGGCCACGGCCTGATCGATCTGCTTGATCAGGTCATGGGCCTCGGCGATATAGCCGTTCACCGGGTCCTGAGGATCGAGCCTCGGTCCCAGCACCCTTCGGTATTGCTCGAAGTAACCGATGGACTTCGCCAGGAGTGCCTTCTTCTTCTGCTCGCCGAACTCGTTCTCGAAGTACAGGACCCCGAGATTGTAGTAGGCGCGGTCATAGGCAGGGTGGGCCGAAGTGATCTCCAGGTAGATGTCCCGAGACTTCTCGTACTCCCGCAGGGCCTTGTACGCGTTGGCCAGGTTGAGCTTCGCACCGACGAGACCCGGGGCGAGGCGGTAGGCCACCATGAACTCCTGGGCCGCCTGGGTATAGTTCCGCGTCCTGTAGTAGATCAGCCCCAGGTTGTTGTGGGCCTCGGCGAGATCCGGACGAAGCTGAATCACCAGCTGATACGCGCTCACCTGCTTGCGCACGTCCTTCGATGTGTGCTTGAGGATGTGGGCCATCATGTAGGCGATGTCCGCGTCGATTTTATCTCGCAACAACTCCTTGACGCGCTTCTCGAGGATGTATCGCGCCGTGCGGTACTTGCCCAGGCTGATGTAAGCCCGGGCGAGGGTCTTCATCAACTCGACGTTGGTCTCGTCTTTGCGCAGGAGCTCACGGATTCGCTCGATCGCACGCCGCTGCTCGCCGGCCGCAATCATGATACGCATGAGGATCACCTGCTTCGACAGATCCTCGGGCGCGGCCTCCACCCGGGTACGGATATCCTCGAGACCCATCCTCGCTTCGCCCCGGGCGATGTAGATCGCCACCAGAATCCCCAGGGCCTCCGAGTCAGCGGGGCTGGAAGAGAGGTATTCGTTCACCGCAGCCCGCGCCTCGGATGTTTCTCCCTTGCGCAGGAGCACTTTCGCCAGCCCGAGGGCTGCCTTGCGATTGGTCCTGTCAGAGCGAAGGGCTGTACGATACCGCTCCACGGCCTCCGTTGACCAGTTCTCGTTCTGCACCAGCTCGTTCACCGTGCCGAGATCCCTGACGTCCGTCACCGGGGCGACGGGCGACGGCACCGGCTTCGGCGCAACGGGTTCGCCCGGACCATCCGGCCCCGGCTCGACTTCGGGCTCCAGCGGAGCCGGGCCCGCTGTCTCGGGGCCGGGGACCGTGGGATCCGGAGACACGTCGGGCCCGGAACACGCGCCAAGGAAGAAGAACAGGGCTACCAAGATGTTTAGGAAGGACTTCATTCTGTGGGTCCTCCTTCCACTGGCTCTGGCTCCACAACAGGCTCCACAATAGGCTCCACAGCGGGCTCTACAGCGGGCTCCACAGCGGGCTCTACAGCGGGCTCCACAGCGGGCTCCACAGCGGGCTCTACAGCGGGCTCCACGGCAGGCTCCACAGCAGGCTCCACCGCGGGCTCCACGGTGGGTGGCGGTCCTTCACCTTCGGGCGGCGCCTCTATGGGCGGCATGCTGTCCGTGGGTGGCGCCTCGGGGAGCACCGGAGGCGGCGGAACGTCCGTCGTCATCAGCGACGGATCCGAGATGAGAGGCTCCGCATTGTAGGCCTGCTTCTCTTCCTTGAAGAGCGGGTACTTCAGCCGATCTTCCGGGTACTTGTTGAGCTCCACGAGGATCCGGTTGGTCCACTCGTTGGAGATCCCCAGGCGCTTGGCATTCTTGACCGCGGTACGCCATCCTGCGCGGGCCTTATCCTCGAACTGCACGCCGTAGTCCGAGATCTGAATCTGGTACTTCTCCTCCACCTCGATGGAGAGGTTCGGCGGGGGAGGCATCTCGGTGATGACCATGGCCAGGTGCTTCCAGAGCACACCGATGCGGAAGAACGCTGCGACGCTCCAGTTGTAGGCCTTGTACTTCATGTGGATCTGGCCCAGGGCCTTCGCCAAGTCCTTCTGGGAAGAGGAGAGATCCTTTATCTCCTTCTGCTGGGCCTTGTACCTGTTGGTCGTGATCTTCTTGGCGATGAACCTCTGGTACCTGCGATCCATGAGCCAGAAGGTCGCCTCTGCGGCCCGGGAGGCCTCATCGGTCTCGGGCTGAAGGCTGTTTATGTCGAACGCGTCCTGCACGATCGTGAAGTACCGCGTAGCATCCTTCGTCTTGCCCGCAACCCGAGCCAGGTTCCCGAGCACCAGCGCCGCCTCCATGGTTGCGGAGACAAGCTCGGGAGTCTTGGAGTAGCGCTTGAGATAATCCCGGTACGCTGCCGCCATGGAGCTTTCCTGCCCGGCCCGCTCGTAGAGACGCGGGATGAGGAGACGGAGCTTCGGCTCCACCTCACCGCCCGGGAACTTGGTCAGGTACTCCTTGAGAGTATCTGCTGCGCCGACGTAGTCCTGATCGTTCTCCTGGAGGGTCGCCGCCTCGAGGAGTGCCTCCTTGCGGTGCTTGGACTTCGGATAGTCCCGGACCAGGCGCTTGAAGGTCCGGGTGGACCGCTCGAAATCGAAGAAGAGCTTATAGTTCCGGGCGAGGTAGTATGTGGCCAGCTCCCGCTGGTCAGAGTCCTCGAAGCGCTTCTCGTCGACGATACGCCTGTAGAGACTGGAGGCTTTCTCGTAGAGCTTCACGGTCTCGAAGGCTCTGGCCGCGCTCAAGAGCGCCAGATCCGCCTTCCTGAACTCCGGATTCTCGTCGACGATCTTCTCCAACTCGAACGCTGCCTTGGAGTACAGCATCCGTGCTTCCTTCTCCCGCTCGGAATCCTTGATCGCGATCTCAGCCTGCTTCAGGAGGTCCGCCGAGCGCTGGAACCGGGCGGTGAGCCGGGCATCCTTGACCTGCGCCAGGAGTTCGCCGATGTCTCCGGGATCGCCCTTGCCGGCCTGGGACATGTCGTTGGCGATCTGCTCCTGCTTGTCCAGGTCGTTACGCGTGGTGGCCATGCGCAGAAGGTCTGCGTAGCTGTACGTGCTGAGAAGATCGTCGTCGGAGTATGTCTCCAGGATGGCTGTGAGGCGTTTCTCTGCCTCGTTGAAATGACCGTACCTGAAGTAAACCCGCGCCACGAGGTAAGAAAGGCGACCCACGAAGTCGAGATTCTCCGGGTGGGTGAGGCTCATCTCGAGGTATCGCTCTGCGTCGGTGATCCAGGACTGGACCACTGCGGGGATCGTGGTTGCCTCGACCTCGATCAGCTTGGTCGGGTCCTTCTCGTCCCGTTTGCCGATCTTCGCAAGGACCTTGTGCGCAGATGTGTCGAAGAGGTCCACGGGGACATCAGCAGAGCCGGACTCGGCCACCGCTACGACACGTTTCTGCCGGGACTGGATCGCAAGATAGCCGCCTGTTTCCTGGTACGGGTTCTCCTGCTCCCCGGTGAACTCCCGGAGGAACGCGTACTCCTCGGCCGCGGCTTCATAGTCGTCGAGGCCGAAGAAATAGGCCTGCGCGAGGTCCTTGCGTTTCTCGAGGGCCTTCAGTGAATCGGGGAACTCCGCCAGATAGGCCCTGTAGGCCTCGACAGCCTGCATGTACCAGGAGCGCGCTGCCTCCCGGCCGACGTCCTCCTTGACCTCCTGGGCTTTCTGGTGGAGGAGTTCCACCCGCTCGAGGAGGGCCGTCTCCAGCTTGGCGCGGGCCTTCTTGAGCAAGGCCACGTCATACTGGTGCACCCTGGCCCATTCGCTCCCCTTGCCATACAGCTTGAGGAACTTTGCGCGCTCGATCTGGCCCTGCTGGGCGTACCACGAGCGCCTCTCGGGCGGACCCTCGTCGGTGAGATAGCTGAATGCACCGATCACCTGGTCGTGAATCTCCGGCGCCAGGTCATCGAGGGGATGGCGGCGCAGGTACTCGCGATAGGCCGCTGCGGCCATCTCCCAATGCTTCGCATCCTGGATGTCGTAGAGGGTGTCGGCGAAGGCTTTGAGGACGTCGCGTTCGTAGGGCTTGCCCTGGTTGATCGCGGAGAAGGCGCGCTCGACGCCGTAGTCCGGATCAGCAATGCCGTCGCCGTCCCAGTCCTCGTCCACGAAGGAGTTGGCCAGGGTCTCCACCGCCTCTTTCTGCAACGAGGCAGCGCGGTCGCTCGAGCCCTTCCCCGACTCGTAGTAATCGAGGAGCCGGATGAAGGAGGTGATCGCCTTGGGATAGTCAAAGGTCTGAAAGGAGGACCAGCCCAGGCGATACAACGCGTCCTCGTAGTAGGGGTTGTTCTCATCGAACTCCAGGACTTTCGAGTAGGCCGTCACTGCCTGCTGGAATTCGGACATGGAGTAGTAGTTCTCACCGATGAGCATGTAGGCGCCCACCGCGTACTCGCTGTCCGGGTGATCGTTCACCAGGGCCAGGAGCATGACGTTGGAGCGCTCCAGGTCCTCCTGGGTCCGCAGGTAGAAACCCATGAGGTAGAGCGCCATGTCCCGGTAACGGTACTCAGGGAACTCATCCACGAGGCGCTGAAAGACCGCGAGGGCCTTTGAGTAGTCCGTGGAACCCTCGAGGGGTGTGGTGGGCCTCTTGCCCCGGGTGTAGAGGTCCATCAACTCGTCGAAGGACTGCTTCACCACGGTGTACTTGTAGTCCGCCTGCTCGCGGTACAACTCAGCGATACGGAACAGGACATCCGCGATGGCCGCGCTGTACTTCGGATCCACCTTGTACTTCTCGTACCGGACCACGAAGTTCTCGAAGACCGCAATAGCCTTCCGGCGACGCTCCTCCTCCCGGGCCTCGATCTTGTTGTACTTGTCGTTGTACTGGGAGTTTATCCGGCCGATCTCCACCTGGATCTTGTTGACCATGTAGCCGGTGACCGTTTCTGTGTAGTCCCCGGTCTCCACCCGGTAGGCCTTGTTGAGATCCCGGAAATCGTCGTAGAGTTTCGGGCGCTCACTGACACTCTTCGGCTCGACTGTGGGAGGGGCTTCAGCCC
>CAZNWW010000175.1:0-7434 GCA_964576155.1 uncultured Myxococcales bacterium
AGCCTGCGGCGCAGCAGGCGATGCCAGCACCGGGGCATCGGGACCCGAAGATCAGACAGGAGGCCTGCCGCCAGGCCCGGGAGAGCCTCGAGATGCTCCAGGGCATCCGCGGCGATCTGGCTGCGCTCGTCGCCGATCTCGAGACACGCTGACATGCCGACGGGCGCGGTGGTCGAGGTTACCCCTCGCTGCAACCTCGCTTGTACATTCTGCTACAACCCGTGGCGATGCGAAGACGCGTCCCTGCCGACGCCTTTGTCCACGGGCGATCTGCTGGAGGCTTGTCGCCGCTTTGTTGCGATTCCCGGCATCGGCTGGATGGTCTTCGCAGGTGGTGAGCCCCTGGTTCGGGACGATCTGGAAGACCTGATCTACGGGGTGCGGGCAGCGGCCCCTCACGTGCGCCTGGGGGTCGCCACCAACGGACTCCTGCTCTCCGACGCGCGTCTGGCCTCCCTGCTGGACGCCGGGTTGACACACCTGGAACTGCCGCTCCTCACCACCGATCCCGCCGTGTACCGGGATATGACCGGGGTGGACGGTTGGACAGCGGCCCGGACCGCCCTGGCCCGGGCTGCGGCAGCGCCTGCGACCCTCACCGCGGCGATTCTATTGCGTCCCGGGGTGCCCCTCGAGGATCTGGCTGAGCTGGCCTTCGCGCTCGGCGCAGATCGTATAGCGCTGAACCGCTTTACTCCCGTGGGCGCGGGCGACGCCTCCAGGGATCGCTTCGCTCTGGACCGAGAAACCCTCGACGATCTCCTTGTCCGCGCCGACCGCGTCGCCGCGAGTCTCGGCCTCCCCGTGGAGGCTGCGCTCCCGGTGGAGCCCTGTCTCCATGACCACACCCGCTTCCCCAACTTGGGTTTCGCGCCCTGCCGTTGCGGCGAAGGGAAATGGGCGATTGATCCTGCGGGGCGGTTGAAGATGTGTGAGCTTGCTGACGAGGTGCTGGGGAGTTTGCTGGAGAGGGACGTCGGGGAGCTGATGAAGAAGGGGGCGGTTGCGGAGTTTCGGGGGCGCGGGAGGTTCGGGGAGTGTGGGGGGTGTGAGGTGAGGACGATGTGTGAGGGTGGGTGCCGGTTCTTGGGGTAGTCTCTGCCGAGCTAAGCCCCCCTCCGCCCTGCGGGCACCTCCCCCAACAAGGGGGGAGGGTTCTCCTTGCTCAACCGAATGTTGGTTGCAACGACACAACCGCACCGTACTTCGAGCTTGGTACGGCGCGCCCTCTTCCCCCCTTGTTGGGGGAAGTGCCCGGAGGCGAGCGCAGCGAGTTGGAGGGCGATGGGGGAGGGACCCCGTGCAGAGACACGCGCGGTGGAGCGGGATCCGAGATCCTAAACAAACGTAATTCGCGGCCTGACCACTCCCAACAAGACCAGTAGCAACCACCACCAGGTGCCAACACCACCCATTCCAACACCACACCCGCCGCCCTCACTACGACCGCTCGGCGGCGTGGGCTCGGCTACGGTATCCGGCGTAGCATCCGGCGCAGCCGCAATGTCCTCCACCAACACCTCCGCGACGTTCTCCGCGGTGACCACGTCCTCCCCGGTCACCACGTCCGGCGTTGGCTCCGGCAGCGGAGACGTGTTGGCAGGCAGGGTGACCTGCAGGATCTGCCCCAAGCCACCGTCGACGATATCCATCGTGGCGAATTCCGGACCGGACAGCGTCAGCGTGTCCTTCGCGTCGATGGTCGTCGCGTCCACGAGTGTCCAGGTGGTGAAGGTGTCCGGGAGCAGGAGGTCCTCGGCGGCGACGACGAAGATCCGACCGGCGAGCGTCGCGGTTCCCTCTACCTTCAGCGACGCATTCGTCGCGTCCTCGTCCGGCAGAGACCCGAGATCGAAACGCAGGGTCGCACCTGCATCGAGGGTGAGGTCCCCCGCCAGGGTAGCGCCTCCGCTCACTGCGGGCAGGATCCAGCCGCCGCCCGAGAGGGACACGGGGACCTCCACCGTGGTCGCTGTAAAGGTGCCGGACTGGACATCCACGGCGCCCTCGCCCCCTGCGCCGAGGCTGATCTCGTCCACTGTGAGCGCGGCCTCGCCCTGGAGGACGATCCGGCCCTGGGCGCCGTCCGCGCCGCCGAGGACGATCGATGGTGCAGACGCGGGTCTGTCGATCACCACTGTATCCCGGCGGATCGGGTGGAACAGCGTCACTGGGCCCGCGTCGCCCGCGATGGCCTCCCAGGTGTGGAGCCACGGCAGCCGGTGCAGCGGCCCCCACCCGTAGTCCACGGTCTCGAAGGGCGGCTCGAGCACGGCGCGACGGGTGGCCGACTGGAGCGCCGTCCTGTCTTCCACCGAGGTCCCGTCCGGGACCCATAAGAGACCGGCCGGATCCCTCCCGGTCAAGCTCGCGTACACCACCATCCCCATCAGGTAGCTCCCCAACTGGCTCGGGTGCGATCCGTCCCCGCTGTACAAACGATAGAACAGCGTCTCCGAATCAAGCGGATCCAGTCCCGCCTCGATCGTTGCGTCCCTCACCGCCTTCCAAGCCAGCCCCACCGGTGCAACCCAGGCCTGTCGCTCCGGCGTTGACGCCTCCGCGGCGTACAGTTCATACCCCTCCGTCAGCAGGGCCTGCATGGTGGGGTAGTCGGGGAAGATCACCGCGTTCATGGGATCGCCGTCCCGGCGGCCCCAGGTCATGAGGAACACCGTCTCCGCGCCCGCCGCGGCCGCGGAGAGATCCAGGGTTGGCGCGGCCGCGATGCTCTGGTCCCAGTCCGGTGCGTCGTAGGGATGGAATCCCGGGATCTGGCTCTGCTCCTGAAAGACCACCACGTCCCATGCCTCGTCGCCTTCGCCCAGGAGGTCGTGGAGTTCCTGGCCTTCGTTCTCCATGTCCAGCGCGTGCTTGTGAAAGGTCCAGCCCCCCTTCGCCACTGATTGTTGGGTGACCGGGTCCCAGCTGGAGATCCCCTCCGTAGCGATGGCGCTGTAGCAACCCGCGACGTTGTTCGCGCCGTTCTGGAAGGTGTAGCTGTTCCCGACGAACAGGATCCGGTGCTCCTCAGCCGCGCCCTCGGGCGCCGCTACGATGAGCGCCAGGACGATAGCCATCACAGGTCCCATGGCGACCCTCCCTGTTCCCCATGATAGCCGATGAATGTACAAATAGATGATCTACATGAACTGGACGGCGCTGGATTCCTCGGGCTCAGGCATGGGAAAGCTGTCCGTAGTTCGGCCGCACCGATCGTCGGGAGATGCCCCCTTCGCCAGTGCATCTACCTGGATCACCAACGCGGTGCAGTTGTCCCGCCCGCCCTTCTCGTTCGTAGCGCGAATCAACGAGGTCGTCGCGGCCTCCGGCTGGTCGTCGGCTGCGAGGATCTCGGAGATCTTGTCGTCACCCAACTCGTCGGTGACCCCGTCGGAGCACAGGAGGAGCGTGTCTCCGGGGGCGAGGTCGATCACCGACAGTTCGCTCTCCGCGCTCTCGAAGTTGGCCACGCCGATCGCGCGCAACAGGATGTGGCTGATCGAGTTGAGATCCCTGTCCGAGACGCTCTCGAACTTGGGGTCTTCACGTACCCGGTTGGCGAGGGTGTGGTCATTTGTGAGCCGGTCGAGGTGGCCATCCCGGAGGCGGTAGCAGCGGCTGTCCCCGACGTGGGCCAGATAGAGGTGCCCGTCCGCAATATGGGCGGCGACAACGGTGGTCCCCATGCCCTCGAGGCGCGGGCGTTCACGGACCACCTGTCGGATGCGCATGTGCGCCAGGGCCACCGCGCTGAGGAGGCGCGATGCGTGGAGATCCCCCAGGCCAAGGTCCATGAAGGGCCAGGTGACCACCTCGGTGGTGTCGGTGTTCTGGAAGAACTCCTCCAGTGCGCCTACCGCCAGGGAGGACGCTACCTCGCCTCCCAGATGTCCGCCCATTCCGTCTGCAACCACGTAGAGATATTCGTCCCCGAGGATCATCCATGCGTCTTCGTTGTTCTCGCGGATTCTTCCAGGACTTGTGCAGGCTGCGCTGCGAATCTTCATGGTAGATAATCTTCCCCCTAGGGGTTTTCTAACACGGGGGGAGAATTTGCCGCAAGAAGGAACGACCTCCGGGAGGGGATCTTGAGCAGAAAGTATCAGCGGACTTCGAGGGCAGCAGGGGCCACTCGGTCCCGCACGGCGGGGTTGTAATAGAGACGGACCTCGGCGCCGCCGGTGGCTGCCTTGACGGGCATACGCGCCTTGATGCGGTACTCCAGGTGGATCACTTTCCCCACCGGGGCCTCGTCCAGGTAGAGGATAAGCTGGCGGCCGGTCTTCTCCCAGGAGCGGATCTTCCGCTCCACCTTGAGACCCTCCAGGTCCTCGCCGACCAGGTCAAAGCCCGGAGGCACACCCAGGGTCACCAGGACGGAGCCCTTGGCGCTCTCGTCGTTCCTGGTGATTTTTGCGCGGACCCGCACGGTCTCGTCCACTTGGAGCTTTTTACGATCGTAGGACAGGTCGATGGAGAGGGGCGGCTTCCCCTTTGCGGTCTCGGTCCACGGGACGTGGTGTCCGGTGACCACCTGGTAGCCGAGGCTCCCGACCCCGGCGAACTCGAGGCGGAGGCTCCGCGCCCGGTTCAGGGCTTCTCCCGGTACCTCGACCTGCCAGAGGACGTCCTTGTTGAAGTCATCGAAGCCCTTCGTACCGAGCTCTTCGCCGTCCAACAGGATCCGGACCTTCGCGTCGGTCGCGCCGGGGTCGAGGCGGGCCGCGGCCAGGAAGACCTTCAGGGCCAGGACCGTGGACTGGGTGTTGTATCCCCAGTTGCCCTGGGGGTCCTTGGTCGCCGCGAGCCAGTCGACGATCTTCGGAACGTCGGAGAGGTTGCGCTTCGCCCCCATGTAGGCGAGGGCCATGAGCGCGGTGACCTCCACCTGCGCGGCGATGCCGCCGGAGCGGACCAGGGTCATGCCCTCGGGCTCCCAATGGATCCGGTCCCCGTCCTTCTTCGCTGCCTTGGCGATCCGATCGATTGCGCCGTCCATCGCGGCGCCCTTCGCGTTGGCTGCGGCCAGCGCGTTGACGCAGATCCCCAGGGTGTAGATGTCCTCTTCGTCCCCCACCTTGCCTTTGACGAAGGCCGTGGCCTTCTTCCCGGCGGCGGAGTCGGCGTAGCCGCTGGCTCCGAGAGCCCAGGAGACGTAGCAGGTGGTGCGGAGCTGGCCGGCGCCGAGGTTCTCGTTTCCTGCGTGGAGGTGCCGATCCTCGCCCCAGGATCCGTCGGCTTTCTGCTGGCTCTTGAGGAACCTGAAGGAGCGGTCGATCACCAGGTCGTCCACTGCGTTGTACACGGCCTGGGTGTCCCTGAGCATCATCATGCCGAACGCGCTGAGGATTACGTTGCCGACCTGATCTCCCTGCCACCAGTTGAAACCGCCGCTCTGGCATTCGAAGGTGAGGATCCGCTGGTAGCCCGCGTTGACGTACTGCATGGCCTTCATCTCGAGCTCTGGGGTGCCCTGCTCCGTGTCCTTTATGTACTTCAGCGCCAGGACGTTGGGCCAGGCCGACGACGAGGTCTGCTCGAAGCAGCCCCCGGGCAGCTTGAGGAGGCTCTCCATTCCCTGGACCACGTGGGAGGTGAGTCCGGGGAGGACCTGGACCATCGCCTTGCGGGAGCCCGGCACGGTGTCCGCGGGGAAAGTCAGATCCACGGTGACCGCGTCCTGCCCCTTCTCGTTGCTGAAGGTGCCGCCGGTTGCGGCTGTGACCTCACGGCCGTCGGGGCGGACCTCCACGGTGCGTCGCACCGCGTCCGCCAGGCCCTTGGAGCCCTGGCCGGTGACCAGGAGCGCGTGCCAGCCGGCGTCCTTCACCCGCACCGGGATCGACAGGCCGCTGACCTCGCCGGGGCCCAGGTCCAGGACGTGCTCTGCGTCTCCGAGGAGCTCGAACCAGGGCGCTTCCTCTACGGTGATGGTGACGGTTTGATCCTCGTCCAGGTAGTTGTAGACCGCGACGGGGAAGGTCACCTCGTCTCCTCTGGTGAGGAAGACCGGGAAGTCCACGTCTACAAAGAAATCCTGGAAGACGGTGAGGGGTGTGTCCGCGCCGCCGATGCGGCCTTGTGCATCCGAGCCCACCGCGGACATCCGCCAGGTGGTGATGGAGTCGGCCAGGGGGATGTCCAGGCTCGCCCGGCCCTGGTCGTCTGTGATCAGGCAGTCCTCTACGAAGAGGGTCTCCGGGAACCACTGTCGTACCCGGGGGGCCTTGGCGCCGCCGCTGTTATCTACATCCTTCCCTGCGTCTCCGGCGCTCTCTTCGAGCTTGTCGGCCTTCTTCGCCGTCGCGTCCATGTCGTCCATGGGCATGCCGCCGGCACCCCTTGCGGCTCCGGGCACCGCCATGGGCGGGCCAGCCTCGGCGAGAGCCATATCTGGCATTGCGCGTCCATGACGGAATCGTGTGGCGGTCCTCACGACCGGCTGGGGGCAGATCTGCCAGTAGCCGATGGTGAAGCCGGCGTCATCCCAGGTCCCGAAGCGGGTGTCCGGGCCCGCGCTGGCCACGAAGATCTGGCCGCCCTGGTCGGTGAGCTTGGGCCGCGCACCCCATGCGTCCCGCTTGAACGCCTTCTGAACGGCCTCCTTCAGGGCTTGGGGCCGTCGGCCGGAGTTCCAGTACTTGCACGTGTTGCCCTTCTGCATTTTTTCAGCGACCTGGGTCTGGGCGATAGCGCCGTACTGATTCATGGCCTCGACGACCCGGGCGCGCTCCGCTGCGATGGAGGAGGCGGCCTGCCGCGGCAGGGCCACGTCCCCCTGTGCTGCCACCGCGGCCTCGGCGTCGTCCTGGAGCGCAGCTCGAGACGCAGTGTCCGCCGCGGCCGCGTTGCCGATGAGCTGCCCCAGGGTGGCGCCGAATCCCCGGCCGATCTGATAGGAGGGCTTCAGGAGCTCCTCCTCCAGCGCAAAGAAGAGCTTGAGGAGACCGGGGCGGGCGTCCTGGAGCGCGAATACGGCCTCGTCCACGACCTGGATGCCCAGCGCAGCGCTCACCGGCCGGCCGGCCTCGTCGGTGACGGTCACGTCCACCCGCGCAGTCTCTGCGGGGCGGTAGCTGTCCTTGTCGAGCTGTACGTCCAGGGCCAGCGCGCCCGGATCCTCCACGTAGACCACCCGGGCGTCCCGGGTGTACTCCCCCCGCTCGGAGAGGATGTAGGCGGAGATCGCCAGGGTTCCAATCATTGACGGGTCCAGCTCGAAGCTGTGCTGGCCGACACCGCCGGGGAGCGGCACCGAGGCGACGGCTACGGTCTGGCCGTCACGGGTCACGTCCAGGTACGCGTCGGTCACCGCTCCCGCGGTCAGGATCTCGATGTCGAGGGTGTCACCGACCTCGAGCAGGGTGCCGCCGGTTCGCACCAGGACCTGGGCATCGGTGAGCGCGCCGTGGAGATCCAAGCGCCGCTCGA
>CAZNWW010000176.1:0-7424 GCA_964576155.1 uncultured Myxococcales bacterium
TCGACGGAGAACGCCGCGGTGCAAGTCTCGTTGGTCTCCATCCCCTCGTCGGACTTGCATCCGCACTGGAAGTCTGTGCAGTCTTCGTAGACCGCGCAGGTGCCGCAGAGGCCGTCGCACCCGTCGGTGCCGCAGACCTTGTCTTCACAGGCGGGCTGACAGACGCATAGCCCATCGACGCAGAGGTCTTGTGCGCCCTCGCATTCGCCGCAGGCCTCTCCACACCCGTCGTCGCCGCACTCCAGACCCTCACAGGCCGGTTGGCAGACGCACTGGCCCTCGACGCAGGCATCCTGCGGGCCCTCGCATTCTCCGCAGGATCCGCCGCAGCCGTCGCCGCCGCACTCGATGTCCTCGCAAGCAGGTTGGCAGACGCAGGCTCCCTCCTCGCACAGATCCTGAGGCCCGAAACATCCGCCGCAGGTTCCGCCGCAGCCGTCGTCGCCGCATTCCACACCCGCGCAGGTGCCGAGGCAGATGCACTCGCCGTCTATGCACAGATCCTGAGGATTCTCACAGACGCCGCAGGAGAGCCCGCAGCCGTCGTCTCCGCAAGCCTTGCCCTCACATTGGGGCAGGCAGCAGTCCAGGGTCAGGAAGTAGGACCCGAAGTCCTCTTCGGTGAGGCCCTCCACCACCACGTAGAAAGGTACGGCGGGCAGCGCCTTGAAGGTCACGGTGACGGGACCACCTGGTGCGCCGGAGTCCCCGAGGCCCACGCATGCCCACTCCGTCGCGCAGAACTCCTCGAGGGCCGCAAGGCCGGCATGGAACGCGTGTCCCGAGAGGATCGCGGTGACGACGGTCTCCTCCGTCACGGACACGAAGTACTTGTCGTCGGGGCCCTCCCATTGGGTGCCCGTGCAGCGGGTGAAGTTCTCGACCGCACTGGGCTTGCCGGTGGTGTCACCGTTGATGCCGTCGTAGCAGCCCAGCCCCCAGAGTGTCTCGCACGGAGGCGGGATCGGGACGCATTGGTAGAAGCCACAGAGCTGCCCCGGTGCGCAGTCGTCGTCCCCCACGCAGTCAGGTTCCTCCATGGTGATCTGGAGGGAGTATGCGCTCTCGCCGCCGGCCTGGGTGATCATCCGCAATCGATACTCCCCCGGGTAGAGGGCCGTCCATGAGAGGGCCTTCGTCCCTTCCTCGCCGGTGGCAGACACCAACGGATCGCCGCAGGAGGGTGGGACCAGATCCAGAGCGAGGTCGGTCTGGCCGTCGGCTTGGGTGAGAGTGACCGAGAGGGCCTGCCCTTCGGTCAACGCGATGGTGAACCAGTCTTCATCCACGTCAGGGCAGAGCAGGTGTCCGTCGTGGACCCCGAGGGTGATCGGGACGGCAGCGAGGCAGGTCTCGTTGGGCTCCCCACCGGGATCTTCGGCGCAGACCGCGCAGACGCCTCCGGTGCAGATCTCGCCGGCGGTGCAGGTCCCGCAGGTGCTGCCGCAGCCGTCGTCCCCACAGGCGGGCCCCTCGGCGCATTGGAGGACGCAGCATCCGACCTCGAGGCTGAACTGACCGGCCGCCTCGGCCGCAGCGCTGTCCACCACGATGTGGTACTCGGTGCCTGCGGCCGCGTCGAAGGTGATCACCTCGTCGACCTCGATGAGGGGTTGATCCGACATGTCTGCGCAGGCCTGGTCCGGGGCACACCAGGAGTCCAGGACCGCCAGCGCGGCGTCGAAGGTCTGGTCGCCCAGGGTCAGGGTCACCCGGGTGTCCTGAGGGAGGGCCAGCTTGTAGGTCTTCTCCGGGCCCTCGTAGGGTGTGTCCGAGCAGCTGTCATAGTCAGCCCAGGCCGTAGACATCCCCTGGGTGCTTCCCATGAGCTGCACCCCACAGCCGATGGACGCGGCCAGGGGACAGGCCGGCTCGAGCACGCACTCACCCCCCTGGCACCAGTAGCCTGCGGCGCAGCCGTCGTGAGTCTGGCAGGCGGTAGCGCAGATGCCTCCAGCCTCATCGCAGCTGTAGGGATGACAGGCCAGGAAGGCCCCCGCGTCACAGACACCGGCCCCGCTGCAGACCGCAGCTTCGACAGCGATGCCGTCTTCGCAAGTGGGCTCGCCGCAGATGACCTCGAGGCCCCACCACTCGCATGCCCCGGCTCCGTCACAGGAGCCCGTGTAGCCACATGTCTCCGCCTCAGCCTCCTCGCAATCGTCCTCTGGGTCGAGCCCGGCTTCGATGGGATGGCACCCGCCCTCCCCGTCACAGGTCTGGCACCCGCCGCAGTCTTCGTCGGGGTCGACGCCGTTGTCAACGGGGATGCAGGATCCGGCGCCGTCGCATGTGGCGCAGGGACCGCACCAGTCCTGGGGGTCCTCACCCTCCGGCACCGGTGTACAGGCGCCGACACCGTCGCAGAGCATGCAGGCGCCGCAGTCACCAGCGGGATCCGTCCCCTCTGCCACGTCGGTGCAAGTACCGACGAACTCGACGAGGACGCAGGATTGGCAAGGTCCGTCGCACGCCAGGTCACAACAGACCCCGTCCACACAGGTCCCCGAGAGGCATGAGCCGTCTTCCGTGCAGATCTCGCCGTCGTCCAGGCAGGCGTCCAGACAGGGCGCGCCGCAGCCGTCGTCCTCCTTGCAGGCCTTTTCGGCACAGTCCGGCGGACAGACCCCGTCGTCACAGAGGCCGAGCCAGCTGGACAGGCCGAAGGACTTGGAGCATTCGCTCCACTCGTACTGACAGAATCCGTCGATGTTGGTGAAGCACGGGGCACCGTTGTCCGGGTTCACACAGAAGCCCGCCGACCAATCGCCGTCCGGTGTGGGCTGACCCTCAGGGGCCACCTGCAGGGAGCGGCACACCGTCCCTGCGCTGCATTCTTCGTCCGTGGTGCATGGGGTCGAGCAGTATGACTCTACCTTGTCCGGCCATTGCTCGAAGAGGCAGAGCGGGCCGAAGCAGTCCGAGTCGTCGTCGCAGCCTTCCCCTGTTGTGCCGCCGAAGGGGTTGTTCGAGTCGAGGCAGACCCGCACAGGAGTATCGGTCCCGGGCGGGAAGATATAGCCGCAGTATTCCAAGCCTATGACGCATTCCAGATCGCTCGAGCAGGGATCCCCGGACCCCGCTGCAGGGACGCAGAGCCCCGCATAGCCGCTGAGCTCGTCCGGGAGGAGTGGATCCGGGATCCCCCAGAGGGTACAGATGGAATTGGAGGGGCATTGGTCCCCGGATTCGCACCAGGCGCTGCACATGCCAGGGCCCAGAGGGCCGGCCCCGGCAACCGGGAGGCAGAACAGCGAGGTACATTGCTGGTCCCCTCCGATACCTTGGCAGGACTTTCCAGCGATCTTGCGGTCCAGGATCGGCAGGCATACTCCAATCACCCCGTCCCCCATTGGGAGGGCCCCTGCGCACACCGTGGCGGAGAGACCTTGGGCGACACAATCGCTGTCCAGCGAGCAGGTCACGGCGATCCCCGCTATGTCACCGGGGAGGCAGATGTCCAGGTCAGCGGGGCATGAGAAGGTGTCGCCCCACAGAGTCTCGGCGGATGGACTGGCGCACGCGTCCGTGATCTCCTCGCCTCCGATCCGACACAGGGCCGTACAGAAGCCGAGCATGCAGCCGGCGTTGGTGCCACAATCGGCGTCGACTGTGCAGGGCTTTCCGACATCGGTCTCCGGGAGCTCCACTTCATCCGGGGGAAGGTCCGGCTGGACATCGGGAACATCGGTCTGCAGCTCCGGCTGGATGTCCGAGATCTCCAGGGACAGGTCCGGCTGAGCGTCCGGGACATCTGTCGGGAAGGCATCTTTCGCGTCCAGGGTGTCCGCTGGGGCCTCGACGTCCAAGCCGTCGGGTTCGCTCCCATCGGTAACCGTGACACTGTCCCCGTCGGGCGCCGTGTCCGTCTTATCGCCTCCGTCTCCTTCTCCACCCGTGCAGGCACAGAGGAGAGCGAGGATTGCGCCCATTGAAATGAGCCGGAGTAAGAAACTTAGCCGCATGCAGCCTCCTCGACGGGGTGACCCGTCCAAGACACGATTGGTTCAGGGATAAACCGGGTTCATGGCCGATTATATCTAGCAAGTGGACTGAATCAAGATACCCAGGAGTTTTGGCCCGAGGCCCGGGTCTCTAGAAGATTACGGAGGCGTATCCGACGAAGTCCTGTGGCTCTCCTTCAGGCATGACGTCCCAGCTCGTGGTGTGGGTGAGGAGCTCGCCGTACTCGGAGCCGTTCAATCGGGCCGCAGTCACCGCGGCGGCTGCGGAGCCCGGGCAGCAGGCGCTCTGGTTCGACAGTCCTTCGTCGATGCAGCCGAGGGGGTTGAGTTCGATGAGGTTGCTGATGAAGCGGGTGTCGTTATCGTCCTTGGCCCAGCGGAGCGCCGCTTGGCCGGTGCCGTGCAGCGTGTTCCCGTAACGCGGGCCATAATGCGTGAGGTCCGTGGAGCCGACGTAGATAGCGCTCCGTCCACGGTAACGCAGGATCTCGGCGAGCTGGTCTACCACATCCAGGATCACGTCCCGGGGCGGCATGAGCAGCACGACGAGCTTTGCATCGGGCAGCAACTCCTGGATCATCGGCAGGTGGACCTCGATTGTGTTGTCTGGAGTCCAGAGGGACTCCCCAAGCTCCTTGAAACGGAACGCCGAGGAGAGGCTGCGGACGATCTCGTGATCCAGCTCGAGTATGCCAAAGGGTGTCTCGAAGCCCTCTCCGATCAGGATCATGGGCCGCTGGTGGGACTGCAGATGGCCGCCGAAGAGGATCACGGTGTCCGGTTGGTTCAAGGCGAGGGTCTTCCAGACTTCGTAGCCCACCGCGCCGCTGTAGATCCATCCAGCGTGCGGGACAATGCCTGCGTAGGGGCGCTTCCGCAGCTTCTTCATGGGTACGGCGTGCTGACTGAATTCGGCGAGCTGTGCCTGGATTTTCGCCTTGGTCCCGGGGTACCACGTGCCTGCGAAGGGGGAGTTCTGGATCATCGATTCCTCCCGGCGGGCGTAACCCACCTGCTCTGCGGCAGGAATCATACTCGCAAGTTGTGAAAAATCAATCGGAAAGTGAATTCAACAAGCTACTCAATGCATCCACGACCTCCTCCTCACCGAGTTTCTCCTGGGCCTTGCTCCCGGTGCGTTCGAGGAGCCCCGGGGGCAGCTCCTCGAGGAAGCGTGACGGGACACAATGGATCGTGTCCCGGAGACGTTTCCGGGTTCCGAAGTGGCTCAGGGCGAGGCGGCGGCGGGCGCGGGTGATTCCTACGTAGAGGAGCCGCCGCTCTTCCTCCAGGTCTGCCTCCTGGTCCATGGAGCGGACGTGGGGAAGGAGCCCCTCCACGAGCCCTGTGATGTACACCTGCGGGAACTCCAGGCCCTTGGCCGCGTGGAGGGTGATGAGGCTGGCGAGGCCGCCGAGATCCTTGTCGTTTGCGCCCTTCTCCTTCTCTCGGGCCTCCAGGGCGACGATCTCGAGGAAGTCCCTGAGGCTCGCCGCCTTGCCCTGCTCCACGGCGCGGCGAAGCATGCGCAACAAGCTCTCCACCGCTTGCCAACCCGCCGGCTTTTCCCTGGCGAGGTGGTCCCTGAAGCCGCTCTCCGCCAGGAGATCCGAGGCGTGGGCGTGGAGGGTCTCCGGGGCCGCGTCCGCCAAGCCCTCGATAGCGACGCCGATCACCCGGTGGAACCGCTCGAGCTCGCGGATACTGCGGGTCTGCAGCCCGTCCGGCTTGCGCAGCAGCAGTTCGAGAGCTTCCCAGAGGGAGAACTCCTGCTCGGCCTTCAGGTCGGTGAGGCGCTCTAGCGTCCGAGTTCCAACGCCACGGGCCGGTGTGTTGACGATCCGGAGGAACGAAGTGTCGTCCGACGGGTTCACAGCGAGCTTCCAGTAGGCCAGGGTGTCGCGCACCTCACGCCTGCGGAAGAAGTCGAAGGAACCAACAACCCGGTAGGGAATGTCATAGAGGGTGAAGTACTCCTCGAAGAGCCGCGCCTGCCCCCGGGTGCGGTACAGGACTGCGACCTCTGCAGGTGCGACGCCGTCTCCGATGAGCCGGGCGACATCGCTGGCGATATGCTCGGCCTCCTTCTCCTGGTTGGGCACATGAACCACGTCCACCTTGAGTCGGCCCACGCGATCCGTCCAGAGTTCCTTGTCGTGTCGTTTGACGTTATGTCGGATCAGGCCGTTGGCGAGGTCCAGGATCTCCCGGGTGGAGCGGTAGTTTCTGGTGAGCTTGACCACCGTGGTGCCCGGGTGGTGCTCTTCGAACTCCAGGATGTTCTCTACCCGGGCTCCCCGCCACCGGTAGATCGATTGGTCGTCGTCTCCAACGACGCAGAGGTTGCCCCAACGGGATGCCAGAAGATTCAGGAGGTCTGCCTGGAGCGTGTTCGTGTCCTGGTATTCGTCCACCATGATGTACCGGAACCGTCCCGCCCATCGATCGAGGGCCTCCGGGACCTCCTTGAGCAGCCGGACCGGGAGGAGGAGCAGGTCGTCGAAGTCCCAGGAGCGCTGCATCTTGAGCCGCGTCTGGTAGTCGCGGAACAGACGCAGCATGAGTTTTCCCAGGATCGGTCCTGCGTCCCGAGCGGCATCCATACTCGAGCGTCCGTCACCTTTCACGTCCTGGAGGAACGCGTAGAAGGCGTCCCGCAGGGTCGCCTCGACGTGGCCCGAGTGCTCCTGCATGACCTGGCGGATCAGCTGCGCCCGGTCCTCTTCGTCGAGGATCGTGGAACGTGGGGAGAGCCCGAGTGCATTGGCGTCACGGCGCAGAACGCCGAGACCGAAGGAGTGGAACGTGGAGATCCACAGGTCGTCCATCCCGCCGCCGCCGAGGAGGCGGCCGACCCGCTCCTTCATCTCTGATGCGGCCTTGTTGGTGAAGGTCACCGCCAGGATCTCCCTGGGGTTGGTCCCTTGGCCCAGGAGATGCGCGATACGGTGGGTGATGACACGGGTCTTGCCGCTCCCGGCGCCGGCGAGCACCAGCACCGGGCCGCGGGTGGTGGTCACAGCATGGCGTTGTTCGTCGTTGAGGCTGGTGAGCAGGTCCATGGGATTAAGGTCCGCGTAGAGGGATCAGTGGGGACACGACGCCGGGCCGCCAAAGTCGTATGGGAACTGTCGCTCGTCCACGACGATCCCCTCGACCTCTGCCTGCTGGCCCCAGTCGCGGCAGAACCACCCGTCCAGGAAGTCCACCAGGTCCACCCCCGCCTCGCCGCGGTCGTTGAACTGATCCGAAGGCAGGTAGTTGAAGATGGCGTCAAAGACGGCCAGGCGGTTCGAGACAACCTCGGCGTCCTCGCCTGCGGGATCCAGGAGATCCCATAGGGCCGCGGAGACGAGCCAGTCGGAGACCTTCCCTCCCATGTTGCCGTTCCCTGTGGCGTAGGCGAAGGGCGAGTCGAGGGTTTCGAGGTCCGTGACGCTGTAGACGCCGAAGGGCAGG
>CAZNWW010000177.1:0-7386 GCA_964576155.1 uncultured Myxococcales bacterium
CAGCGCCGTCCTCGCTGCACGTCCAGGCGCCATCCTCGCAGAGGTCGAAGTCCGGCCCGTCGCAAGGCTGTCCCAGCTCTTCGAAGCCCTCGTCGGTCTGGCCGTCGCAGTCGTCGTCCACGTCCACGTTGCAAATCTCCGGGGTGTCGCCGACGGTGTCGTTGATACACTCCAGGGCGATCCCGTCCGCGGTACAGGTGAAGGTGCCGTCCTCGCAGACATCGGAGTCGTCGCCGTCGCAGGGCTCACCCTTCAGGTTGAAGCCCTCGTCCTCGACGCCGTCGCAGTTGTTGTCCTCGTCGTCGCAGACCTCCTCCCCTGGTTCGAGCGCGTCGCAGTCAGTCCAGCCGTCTCCGCCCTGGCAGAGGCGGGTCCCCTCGCAGGTGCCCCATTCGTTGGTCAACTCGCAGGGCTCTTGTTTGCCGGCGTCGTCTGGGAGGCAGGAGCACGAGCCGGACACAGGCCTGCACCAGGCGTCATCGCCTTCGGCCTGGCATTCGAAGTGATCCGGGCAGTCCCCGTCGTCGTCGCAGGCGACGGAGCAGTAGGTGCCCTCCGCGCCACCGTCGACGCACGCGGTGTTCGTCAGATCGCAGTCCTCATCCTCGAGGCAGGGCTCGCAGATCGTCCAGAACGACGGGATGCAGATGAAGACCAGGTCAGAGCCGTAGAGGGGGACCCCCTTGCAGGTGAAGCCGTCGGGGCATTCCTCGATGCACTCCTGGGTACAGACCGAGCCCCCGGCGGGGGTGTCCACGCAGAGGCCGCTCTCGCATTCGTCCGCCTCATCGCAGGGGTCGCCCATCACGCCAACCGTGGTGGCGTCGGCGCCGTCGTGGGGTGTCAGGTTGTCGCCGACCGGTGCGTCATCGATCGCGCCGTCTTTGGGGGTCACCTTGTCGTCAGGGGGCACCACACCGTCCAAAGGGGTGCCGTCCTGGTACAAGGTGTCCATGCCGGGTCCGCCAAAGTCGATGTAAGGCTCGACGGGCGTGCTGTCGCCACCGCAGGCGCCGAGGAGCGCTACCATGGCCAGGGCCGCTATAAGGACTCTCGGTTCGGACATGGCGGTACCTCTTATATCGAATGAGAATGGGTCCTTTGAGATCCTCGGGATCCCAGAGGGATTTGTCAACGGCGCGCATGATACGATCGTGGGTCAGTTTGTAAGAAACTCCTGAACATGGGGGTCAGCAGCGTCCAAGACCCCCGCCCGAGGCCATGCCAACCAGCAGATCCTCGTACATCGGGACGATGACTTCGGGGGCAAAGCGGTCCCGGATCGACGCCTCGATCCGGACGCTATCCATGGCGAGATAGCGTTCCCCTGCGATGGCTCCCGCCAGGCCGTCTACGTCCCCCGGGTCCACCAGGAAGCCAGTCTCCCCTTCGATCAGGATTTCGTCGATCCCCCCCGGGCAGCGGAACGCGAGGGCCGGTGTCCCGCATGCCCCGGCCTCGAGGAGTACGTTTGGGAAGCCCTCGTGCAGCGAGCTCAGGACCACTGCGTCGGCCCGACTCATGTGAGGGTAGGGGTTCGGGGTGTACGGGACGAATCGGACCCGCGCCGATAGCCCGAGATCGCTCGCGTGACGGGCCAAGGCCTCGCGCTCGGGACCGTCGCCGAAGATGGTCAGGTGGTACCGGTCCGGTGTCCTGCCCAGCGCGTCCAGGAGGAGATCAAACCCTTTCTGCGGGACGAGGCGGCCTGCGGCCACGAGCTGGATGTGCCCGCCAGGCTGAACGACGTCGTCGGTGTGCTCCGCGGCGAGGGTCCGGACGCGGTCCACGTCCACGGGGTTGTGTATCACGGTAACCCGGTCAGCGGGGAATCCCCAGGTCCCGACGAATTCCTCGCGCATGTCCTGACATTGACACACCAGGCGGTCCACGTTGGATAGCCGGCGCCGGTAGAGCCAGGCCTTGATGCGATCCTCGAGGCCGCCGCCCAGGCGACGCCCCGGGATCGACGTCTCGCGCGCCACAAGACGTGTCCCAGGGGGCAGCAGCGGACGAACGGTCGCTGCGAGGAGGTTCACGTATCCCTGGGTGGTGAACAGGATCCCGGGTCGTCGGCGCCACGCCAAGGCGAGGAGACGGGGGAGCCGGTTGCGAAGACGACCCGGACCCAGGTCCAGGATCTCCACGTCGGTCGGAATCTCGTCCATGTACTCGCCGCCTTGGTCCTGGAGGGCCAGCGACAGTTGGAAGCGATCCCGGTCGATGTGACGCAGTAACGTAGCGACGACCCGCTCCGCGCCACCACCACCGAGGCGGGGAATCGCGAACAGGACGTCAATCCGGGGTTGGTCACTCATTTGACAAGAGATCCAGCAATTCGATGGCGTTGTCCACCGATTTTCACTTTTGCGCCAGGCATTCGCCCATGCTAGATTCTCGGACATCCATCGCCGGAGGTGTCCTATGACCCGCGTCCCCATCGCAGCACTTCTCGCGCTCCTCCTGATCGCCGTCGCGGCTTGCGGGCCGAGCCTGAAGGAGCTGGGCCCGACCGCGAGCCGCAACAGGGCCCTCCTTCGGCAGGGCCCGCCCACCCTAGACGGGGTCCAGGCCTACCGATTGCGGCCCGACGGCAACCGAGAGGAGCTGGTAGCGCGCCTCGGTCGCCTGCGGGACCAGGGCCTGGCAGGAGCGATCCAGAAGGCCCTCCCGGAGGAGGCTCGAAAGGAGTACACGGAGTTCCGGGACACCTACGCCGTGGATCCGATGACCCAGGGCGGGACCTTCTACCTCTGGGAGAACAACAGGCCCGCCGGGAAGACGAAAGAGAAGACGAAGAAGATCCCGAAGCGACTGGTCGCCACCTCGGACGGGGAGACCTTGGGCCTCTTCCTTGAGGCGATCGCGGCCCGTAAGGACGTCCCCTTCCCGGTCCAGTCCAGGACGGACATGGACCTGATCTGGCTCGCACCCCTTGACGGCGCCGAGGGGAGGCTCCTCGCCGAGGTCGAGAAACGTGCACCCGCGGGCACCACGACCCTGGTGCAGCCGTCCCGAGGGGTCCACCTCCTCGTCTTCGCGAAGGACGGACGATCGGTGGTGCTCTACACCTGGCCAGGGGGCCTCATCGTGTCGACCCGCCGTACGGACGAGGCGGCTCTGAAGGATGTGGGCGTGCGCGGCCTCGTCGGGGTCATCGAGGCGATGCGAAGCGCGGCCGGCGCAGCCCCCCCCGAGGGGGAGCCCGGCGCGCTGCTGCCCGACCTCCGGGTGATCATCGATCGCCACAAGGGGGGCCTGGTCCTGGATATGCGGGTGGACAGGACGGTGCTCATCGCGGCCACCATACCCAAGAAGATGATAGGCGACGACCAAGCCGTGGAGGCCGTGGGAGCGAAGTGGGCCAACCTCAAGACGCTGGCAGCCGAAAACCCTGAGGCGTTGAAGCTCGAGTTACCCGTCCCCGACGAATACCAGGATCTCCTGGCCCTCCTCCTGGTGAACAGTGAGCTCCAGATCCAGTCACGAAACATCCGGTTCTCAGCAGAGGTGGAGATCGATCTCTTCCTCACGACCCTGCTCAAGGTCCAGGCGAAGTAAGGGCGTCCGACCGTGGATCACCGATCCGGCCGGGGAACGGCGCGACTGGTCATGGTCGGGGTGATCGCCTTGACTTGCGCTCTCCCGGCGCTCCTCCAGGCCAAGCCAATGATCCGCTCCGGACGCGAGGCCGAGGTCCTGGATCTGGTCCGGCCCTACACCCTGGACGCAGAGGTCGCTGATGGGTGGCTGCTTGACGGCGTCGAGATCCGCGGGACGGGTGAGCTCTCGTTCATCCTGGTAGGGCCCGAGCGATCGAGGTGCATCCTCTCACTCCGCCCGCAATCCACAGGGGACACCGAGGGGACACCGAGCTTCCTGTTCCAGGTCGATGGTGATCCGGACTCCTGCAAGGACATCGCGGCCCCCCTGCGCGATCGGATCGAGGCCAACGACCCCGGCGAATTCTGGGACGAGGAGCCCGACCCGGTCCGCACACGGGGGGCAGGCACCTGCAGAACCTCTGGCCGGGGGGCCCTGGACAATGCTGATGGCCGGCCTGTGGGGGCTCTTCGCTGGGACCCTCCTGTTCCGCTGCGCCCGGTTCCGGGGACCCTGGCTCGACGCTGCCTTGGCCGGAGGGCTCTTCGTCCTCTCGACGCTCCTGATCGTCCTCCTGTCTCCCCGGGGGCCGGGGGACGGACACCTCAACCTCATCGCGGTGTTCCGCGGCGGGACAGACCTCGAGTGGGGGCCCGCTCCCGTGGCGTTCTTCCGCTGCCTGGGGCACCTCGTCCCCATGGACGACGGGCTCATCTCCCTGGTGAACCTCGTCGTCGCCGCAGGGACGCCGGCCCTGCTGTTCCTGCTCCAGCGCGAGCAGGGCTTCGCTCGCCTCCCGGCCGCCATGGCCGCAGCCCTGGCGGGGCTCTCGCCCCTCCTCCTGTTCTCCGCTGGCTCCCTGAACCGGCAGCCCCTCTACCTCTTCTGCTGCCTCGCCGGCCTCGCGCTGGCTGTCCGATATCTGCGGCGCGGCGCGACCCTCGACCTGGCGGGCGCGGGCGTGGCCTTCGCTCTCGCCGCCCTCTCACGCCCCGAGGGCGCGGTGGTGATCGTCCTCGCTGGCCTCTGGGCGGCGGTGGAGCGCGCTCCTGCGGCCTGCTATCACCCCCACGCCCTGGCTCATCGTCTGGATCGCAGCCCTCCTCTGGTCCGCGCGCACGAACCGACGACCCGCTGCCCTGGCGCTCCTCTCCGTGCTGGGCCTGACCCTCGCCTGGACCGCTACCCCGGTTGGAGTGCAGCTCGTTGGCTTCGATCTCCAGGTGGCCAGCCTGCGGTACCAGACCCTCCTCCTGGTCCCCCTGACCCTCGGGCTGGCGCTGGCCTTCGAGGGGATCGCTGTCCGCTGGCCCGAATGGGGCCGCTACGGCGCCGGGGTCCTCGCCGCGGCGCTGGCCCTCGTCGCATTGATCCCGCCGTCCCCGGCCCTCCGCCCCACGATCATCGATCACGAGTACCGTTTCCTGGCCGGCGCGCTCCCCGAGCTGCCTCTGGGAAGCCGCATCTGTGTTCTCCTGCCGTCCGTCCCGGACCTTGGCTTCAACGACGCTACGCTGGTGTCGGACTTCGTGGGCCGCCCGGATCTGCAGTGGGTCTACGCCAAGGACGGGGCCTGTCCGCCCGCCGACCCGGCGACGCCGACGTTCTACTACCGCGGCTCATGGTGCACCCCCGCTGAGGACCACCCCGCCCACCGGTACGATCCAGTCGTGTACGCCTCGCTTCTGGAGGACTGCCGCACCCTGGTTAAAAACGCCGAGCGGACGCTGCACGTCGAGGCCGCCATCCCCGCTGTACGGTGGGCCTGGTATGACTACCTGGAGGATGAAGCCAGGATCGGGTTCTACCGGCTCCTCGGAGACTGAGCCAGGAGCCCGTCCACCGCGGCCAGGACCGCCTCGGGCTGCTCGATGAGGCCGAAGTGGGTGGCCTCGGGGAGGAGGAGGAGGCGGGCGCCCGGGATCGCGTCGGCCATGGCCCGGGACGCGGCCGGGGGCGTCAGCCAGTCCCGACCGCCGCCCACGACGAGGGTTGGGCAAGTGATCTTCGGGAGGAGATCCGACGCGTCGTGGCGGGCCAGCGCCTGCATTGTCCGGAAGTAGGCGTCCTTGGGCGCGCCGGCCACGGAGTCGACTTGCGCTGCGAAAAGCTCCCGGTCCACGTCCCAACCCGTGAAACGCGGGAGCGACAGGGCCGCGTGGGTGAGGCGCGGGAAGGCCGCGGCCAGATCCATGACGGCCTGGACCGGTCGGGTCATTCGGGACGAGACCGCTGCGAAGCCGCTTACCGCCAGGGCCACGGGCAGGGGAAAACCCGTCCTGAAGGGCCGCCCCGGCGCGCCGAAGAGGGCAGCGAAGTGGGACACCCTTCGAGGCGCGGCGCGGATCATCTCGAGGCCCACGGGGACACCCATGCTCCAGCCCACCACCGCGGCTCGCTCCTCCCCCAGCGCGTCAAGGATCTCCAGCGCGTCCCAGCCGTGACGGGACATCGCAAATCCGGCCCGCCAGGCGTCCGTAGCGCTTCCACCGATGCCCCGGTAGTCCCAGCAGATCACCCGGTGCCGGCGCCGCAGATGTGTGACGTGACGGGCCCAACCCGGATGACGCACGCCGATGCCGTTGGCCAGGACCAGGGCCGGACCCTCGCCGGTTACCTGGACCGAGAGGGTGAGACCGTCGCCTGTTCTGACCTGGTGCGCGTCGTGGGGGAAGCCCGCTGCGCCCATCAGCGCACCCCGGCCATGACGGCCGCGGCGTAGGCGGTGGTCCGGGAGACCGCGGTGGCGAAGGCGCCGTCGAGGGTGTCCGCGGTGTCCATGTGATCCTCATCGGGGCAATGGTAGTTGGGGTTCCGGAAGCTCGCGGAGTCGGTGATCATGATCGCGGGATAGTCGTTGTACCAGAAGCTCGCGTGATCGGACCTGAAGAGGTCCAGGAGCATGGGCGATCCCATGAGATCCGCAGACATCTCGACGTGCATGGTGGGCAGGCCGATCTCGTCGCCGTGCTCGACCATGGCCGCGGCGGACTCGGCGGAACGCCAGTCAGCGATGAAGACGATGAAGTCCCCGGACTGGTCCCCGGACGTGAACTCCCCGGCCTGCTCCGGGAACATGACCTCGAAGCCCAGGGGCATCTTCTGGCACTCCGGCTCGTCGCAGGTGTAGCCGATGGTCTCCAGGACCAGGGACGTGATGATCTCACGCCCGGCCTCGGCCTGCTCCGTCGCCCAGGCTCCGGATCCCCTCAGGCCGGTCTCCTCCTCGTCCCAGCAGGCCAGAACGAGGGTCTTGTCGAAGCTGGCCGGCGCGAAGGCCCGGGCGATCTCCAGGAGACCCGCTACCGCTGCGCCGTTGTCGTCTGCGCCGGGGCAACCGGGGTGGTGGTCATAATGGGCCGACACCACCACCCACTCGTCGGGGATCTCGAGGCCCTCCCTGACTCCGATCACGTTGACGCCGGTCGTGTACTCGTGGCGGATCATCTCGTAGCCGAGGTCCTCGAAGCGCTCCGCGCAGAGGTCCTGCACCGCCTGCCAATGCTCGGAGCCGGGCTCCCGGGGCTGGGCGATGAACTGCAGGTCCTCCCACCAGAGCGCCTGGTCCACCGTCGCGGCGAGTTCAGCGGGGGTGAAGGTTGTGACGGAAAGATCAGGGGCGATCTCGGAATCTGCGTCGAGAGGAGTTCCGACATCCGGCGCGCCCGTCGGGCCGTCCCCGCCCACGACGCCGTCGCAGCCCGGCCCGACAATGAGGGCCAGGGCCAGGAGACATGGGATGAACACGATCCATCCGCGGCCGTTGGTCGTCGAAGATTCCAT
>CAZNWW010000178.1:0-7383 GCA_964576155.1 uncultured Myxococcales bacterium
GGTCGTGGCCGATCGCGGAGTCCGACTCCACCTCCCACTTCCACCCGAGGCATTGGTTGGACTGGGTGCAGGTCTGGTAGGAGGAGCAGCTCCCGCAGGACCCGCCGCAGCCGTCGGCCCCGCAGTCATTGCCCCCGCATTGGGCCTGGCAGATGCAGGTCCCGCCGACGCAGGTGTCAGCGCCGCCGCAAGACCCACAGGTCCCCCCACAGCCGTCCGACCCGCATTCCATGAACGTGCAGTTCGGGACGCATACGCAATGTCCCCCGGAGCAGACGTGGTTGGGAGCGCAGATGCCGCAGTTCCCGTCGCAGCCGTCCGACCCGCATTCCTTGGCCCCGCATTGCGGTGTACACAGGGAATAGCATTGCTGGCTGTCGTTGCAGGCATAGCCGACCTGGCAGGTGCCGCAATCCCCGCCGCAGCCGTCCGGTCCGCAATCCTTCCCGTCACAAGCGGGGAATTGGGCTGTACCGTCACAGTCGTCGTCTATTGCGTTGTAGCAATCCTCCGGCATCCCGGGATTTACATCTTCGCTGAAGTCCAGGCAGTCCTCGGCTTGGGTCGCATTCATCTTCCCCAGCGGCGCACAGAGGCATTTCGGCTCGTTCACGCCGTACCCGTCCTGGTCCCCGTCGTACCAATACTCATCGCACCCAGCTGCGTCCTCTTCGTCCGTGAGGCCGTCCTGGTCGTCGTCTTCGCCGTTGCATTGCTCCACCCCCGGGGGGATGTAGATATCCTCGGCCGCGGTGTCGATCCCGGACGGGGTATCCCATCCCGGAGCGGCATCCGCCGTGACGTCGGAGGACGGGTCCGTCAGGTCGCTTTCCTCTACGTCCGAGCCCGGAGGCAGGGTGTCGAACCCGGGGAAAGACTGCTCATCGTCCTGTTGGATTGGCACGATCTGGGTTTCGGAGCATGCGACCAGGGCTGCCAGGACCAGGAGGGACAGGTAGAAGTAATTTGCCTGGTGTGACTTAGCCGATCGCAACATGGAGTCGCTCGCCTCGTCCATAATGGAATCGTCCGGAATGGCCATTTACGAAGTACACCCGCCGCCCTTGAAACGCCATAAGGACAGGAGGAGGCTGATCTGAGGCGTCATGGTTCGGATCGGGGTCGTGCCCGCGAGCGCGCGTTGGTTGCCATTTTCCCGGATTATGGTTATGTATTGACCCCTACCCCCGCCCGCGCCATACGAAGGAGCGAAGCGTCATGTGCGGCATCTGCGGAGTCTTCTCCCTGGGAGAACCCCTCAACGACCGGGATCGCGCCGAGAACCGGGGCATGACCCGCATCCTCCGTCACCGGGGCCCCGACCAGGAGGGGTTTCTGGAGCGCGAGAACTTCGCGCTCGGGAACACCCGCCTGAAGATCATCGATCTGACGGATCAGGGCGGCATGCCCATGTCCAACGAGGACGGCACGGTCTGGATCACCTACAACGGCGAGGTCACGAACTTCCTGGAGTTGAAGCGGCGCTTCAAGCTGGACGAACGTCACCGCTTCCGGACCACCTCGGACACCGAGGTCCTCCTGCACCTCTACGAGGACATGGGGCTGGACTTCATCCAGGAACTGTCCGGGATGTTCGCCTTCTCCCTGGTGGACACCAGGAAGCGCAAGGCCTGGGTGGTCCGGGACTTCTACGGGATCCGCCCTCTCTTCTTCATGCACAAGGGCGACCGCCTCTACTTCTCCTCGGAGATCAAGTCGTTCCTCCACCTCGACCGCTTCGAGGACGATATCGACCACGAGGCGATCTATCACTACTTCTCCCTAGCCTACATCCCCGATCGCCTGACCCCCTTCGAGGCGGTGCGTGAGATCCAGGGAGGGTGGCTCATCGAGGTGGATCTGGACACCAAGCGCTTCGAGGAGCGCGAGTACTACAAGGTGGTGTACACCCCGGACCGGACCATGGACGAGGCCACCGCGACCCGCCGACTCCGGGAGGAGATGATCGACGCGGTGGAGCGCAACCTGATCTCCGACGCGCCCCTCGGGATGACGTTGTCCGGCGGCTTCGACACCAGCTCGATGCTGTCGATCGTCAACTTCCTGGGCCGGTCCAAGGATCTCCACACGTTCTCGATCCGCATCGACGAGCCGTCCTACGACGAGAGCAAGTGGCAGTACCTGATGGCGGACTTCGCCGGCACGAAGCACCACGAGGTGGTGGTGAACCCGGCCAACGTGGCCGACGTCTTCGAGCGTCACATGGCCTATATGGACGAGCCCTCCGGAGACGGCGCGGCGATCCCTACCTGGGTCCTGTGCGAGGACGCGAAGAACTACGTGTCGGTGCTCCTCTCGGGAGAGGGCGGGGACGAGATCTTCAACGCGTACGAAACCCACGTCGCCTGGAAGGTGCGGAACCTCTACCGCAAGTACGTCCCCAAGCCCTTCCGGGACGTGATCCGCAAGACCGCCCATGCCCTCCCCACGGATTACAAGAAGCTGAGCTTCGACTTCCTGGCCCGCCGGTTCACCGCGGGCGCAGAGCTCGATGTCCCTGACTCGCACTTCTCCTGGCGCCACTCCCTCAGCGCTCAGGAGAAGGCGGCGCTGATGCCGGACCATCACCACTACCGTCGCACCGAGACCTTCTTCTCGGACCTCTACTACTCCCTGGACTGGGAAGAGGAGCTCAACCGCATCTCCCTCATCGACTTGAAGTACTTCTTCATCGGTGACCTCATGGTGAAGAACGATCGGATGATGATGGCCCACTCCATCGAGGCGCGCTTCCCGTGGATGGACCGCATCCTCATCGAGTTCGCAAGCACGGTCCCGCCGGAGCTGCGGATCAAGGGGCTGACGCGGCGATATCTCCAGAAGCAGGCCATGCGTGACCTCGTGCCGGATGCTATCTACCGGCGAAACAACATGGGCCTCGAGATGCCCCACTCCCTGTGGTTCGAGGGGGCCCTCAAGCCCCTGGCGAGCAAGTACTTCCAGCGTGACCGGGTCGAACGCACCGGGTTCCTGTCCTTCGAGACGGTGGACCGGATGTGGCGTGAGCACCTGGGGCACAAGAAGGACCACGGCCGCTCCTTGTGGTGCATCATCAACTTCCTGGCCTGGTTCGATCTCTTCGTCTACGACAAGAGCTTCAAGTCATATCATCTGTGATCCCTCCTGCTCACATCGCGATGCTCCTGGCCCTTGTCCTCGGCACGAGGGCTCCGGGAGACGACGCGGCCGGCGTCTTCATCCCCGGCCACGAGGCCGCGGCAGTGGACCTCCTGGCCCCCGACGGCCTGGATACGTTCCGCTGTGGAGCCTGGACCCTGGGCGAGCTGGTCCCGGGACCCGATTGCGCGCTCCGGTTCCATATGAGCGGACCCGGCGCGGCCACCGCCGTGATCCGGATCTCCCGGGACCTGGCGGCCTCGAGTGCGAAGGGGCCGGAGTCGGTCCGGGCTTGCGTCGAGGCGCGGGTCCGCAGCAACGCTGACCCTGGCTTCTTCGACGGGAAGTGCACACACCCGCAGGAGGCGGTTCGCGTCGAAGTTCGTGGGGTCGGCGGGAGCGTCCGGTTGGCTGTGCTTGGTCTGGGTGTGCTCCTGGCTTTGGGGTTGCTGCTTTGGGGGAATCGGGGCGTGGACGCCCCTCCCACAGGGACAGGGGCAGGGGCAGGGACAGGGACAGGGGGAGGCGGGAGGGAGTTGCTTGTCCTGGCTGCATGGGTGGCGCCGGCCCTCGCCCTGCGCGCCTGGCTGATGTTTACTCTTCCCCCGGGCGCGTACGAACTCGAGAACTTTGGAATGGGGGCTCCCTTTGCGGAGCTCCTCCAACAGACCGGCGCTGCGCGAGGATGGTTGGATCCGATCGCGGTCGCGTTCCACCCGCCGCTGATTCGGGCCCTCATGGATCCCTGGCTGATGCTCGGAGACGCAATGGGGGCCGGGGGAACCCTCTGGTGGCTCCGACTCCCGAACCTCGGCCTCACCGTCATCGGCCTCGGGCTGCTCCTGCGCCTGGGGACGCTCCTGGGCGCAGCCGCGGCCGGGCGCCTGGCCGCGATCCTGTTCGCCTGGCTCCCGGCGACCATCCTGATCACCGTGTTCCAGGGCCACTACGCGGCGGAGATGGTTCTCTGTCTCTGGTTCGTCGAGCGCACCGCCACCTGGATCATCGAGGGGCGAGGTGTATTCATCACGCTGCCGATTGCAGGGGCCCTAGCCCTCTGGACGGGGCACCTCGCCGCGCTGACCGTCGTCCCGGGGTTCATGCTGTTCCTCCTGACCGCTCATCGCCGAGGCCGGCGTCGGGAAGCCCTGGCGTCCACCCTGCTCCTCCTCGCGCTCTATCTCCCCATAGCAGAGGCCGCGCTCCTGGGCGCGTTCAGCTACGTGGTGGCGTCGATCGGGGCGCCCCTGTCTCCTGCGTTGACCGCTGCGGCGGTCGCGTCCTTCGGCCACGACGCCCTGCCGGTCACGACGCCGTCGCTCTGGGACGCAGTGGCCCTGCCCCTCCAGATCCCGGTGCGACTGTACGGCCTCGTCGGAGGCGTCATCGCGCTCGCCGCGATGGGCCTTCTCCTCAAACGCCGCCGGCGCCAGGCCCTGTTTCCCGTGGCCGTGCTCCTCCTGTACGTGCTGGCACAGGCGCGCCTGTCCACCCGGTGGGAGAACCTCTCCCCCTTGTTCCCGCTCTTCATCCTGGGCACGGCCCTCGGGCTCGGGGAGCTCCGGACGATACAGCACCGTCTCGCTGCCCGGGTGCCGTTGGTGGCGGTGTTCCTCGCCATCGCCCTCGTCGGGGGAGCCTGGACCGCGTGGCGCCACGCCGACGGCACCGGGGTGACGGAGATCGTCGGACGGGTGGCCTACGAAGACTCGGAGACCAGCCTGGCCGCCCGGATGATGAACGACCGACTGGCGCACCTGCCGGTGCTCCTCCTCGCCCCGGCGGACCGCTTCCCCTACCACCTCTGCCCCGACCGCTCGACGGTCGCCGGGGTCCAGGCCTGCATCCACGCAGCGGACGTCCCCCCCGGAGAGGCCGGCTTCCAGGTCTACGAGTTCGGGGACCGGACGATCACGACGGCGGGGATCCTGGGTGCGGACGGCGAGGGATGCCCGGACCTCGGCAGGCTCCTGGACGAACCGGCCTTCGGGACGACCTACCTCGCAGTGGTCTCCTGGGATTCTGTGATCATCGCGGAGGACTCGCCCTGCGAGCAGCGCTTCGAGGCCGAGGGCTGTGATATCCTGACCCGGGCCCCGGGCCTGCGGCTCCTCATCTGCGGCGAGGGGACGGCCCCATGAACACACTCCTGATCACGGCGCTCGTGGCTCAATGCCTCGCCCTGTCCGAGCCGGAGACGATCACGGTCTTCAAGCCGGGACATGAGACCAGGGCGCTCGACCTCATCGCACCCCACACCTCGGATGACCTCGTCATCGAGGGTTGGTCCCTGGACAGCATGGTCCCGGGCCCCGACTGCGCCGTCCATTTCCTCTTCGTCCACCACCAGGAGAAGGTCTGGTTCGTCTTCGCTCCTCAGGATGACCCCGGCGCCCCCCCGACCCTTTCGGCTGAAGAGCCGGGATCCGCGCCGGTCTCCCTCCACGAGTCCTTAGCGGCGCTCCTCACATCCAACGACCCGGGCGCAGTCTTCGCGGACGCCTGCCTGAAGCAGGTGGACGAGTCGCGGCGAGCTGCGGACTACGAAGGCCACGAACTCCCGGGCCCCGACGTGGCCAGTCGCGGGGACACCTTCTACACCTTGGCGGTGCTCGTCCCGCTGGTGCTCCTGGGCTTCCTCCTCCTCCGACGAAGGGAGGGCGGGCCCGCTCGACCGGCGCGGGCCTTGCGTGGCCGGGTCGCGCTCGGAGGCATCATCATGACCGCGGCCTTGTTCCGTCTGGTCGTAGCCGGATACCTGGGGCCCGGAGATCTCGAACTCGAGGCCTTCCCGCAGGACACGAATCTCTGGGCCCTCTCGCACATCCTGGGCTCCTTCGTTCACCCGCCGCCGCCGCAGACCTACCACGCCCCGCTCATGGTGTCCCTGCTCCAGGGCTGGAGCCTGCTCGGGGACGCCCTGGGAGTCGGGGGACAGCTCCTGTGGATCCGGCTGCCTAACATCGCCCTCTCCGGCATCATGGTGTGGCTCCTCCTGAGGCTCGGCGAGGCCCTCGATGATTCGCGCACGGGGTGGATCGCCGGCGTCACCTTCGCGGTGAGCCCGGTGCTGGTCTACCTGTCGGTGCCCCAGGGGCCCTACCTCCTGGAGATGGTCGCTACCACCTGGTTCCTGGAACGCCTCGCTACATCCGCCGTGACCGGTCGCCCGGGCCACCGCAGCCTGGCCGTCGCTGCTGCGGCGGCCCTCTGGTCCGGGTTCCTGTCCGCGGTGGTGGTGGGCCCCGGCCTCCTCCTGCACGCAGTCCTCACCTGGCGTCGAGGAGATCGAAGGAGGGCCCTCGGTGTGATCTTCCTCACCGTCGCCTTCACGGCGCCTGTCGTCGGGACCGCGCTCTCCAACGCGCTGGACATGGCGACGATCTCCCGAAGCGTCCCCGGCGACTCCGCCGCCGAAGCAGGCCTTGCGGCGGTGTACGGTCACACGTCGATGGAGCCGGCCGCGGCAGGAATCGGAGACATCCCCAGGCTGCTCTGGTGGCTCACCTGCACCGTGGCCGGCTTCCTGGCCGCACCGGTGTTCCTCCTGGCGATACTCCTGTATCCGGCGCTCCGCCCCAGGGAGGGGTGGGGACCGCTCCTCGCGCTCCTCGTGTTCGGGGTCCTGGGCACGTTCCTGCCCCTGAGATTGGTCAACCTCACCGCGGTGATGCCGCTCATCCTGGTGGGCGGGATCCGCGCTGCGCTCCTGGGGGCCGAGCGCGTCCTGCCGACACGACACACCAGGTTCGCCGCAGCCGGCCTGGCCGTGTGCATCCTGGGCGGATCCCTGATGACCGACTCAGTCGCCACCGAGGAGCGCACCCCGCTGGCCAGAAAATTGGCAGGATGGATGACAAAGGGCCACATCCAAGGCGTCATGGCGGTAGCCATGGAACCAAAGCACCGGGAGCTGCCCCTGGTGCGGGGCACCTGGTTCAACACCACAGCGTACCTCCTCTGTCCGGACCAGGACAGCCGGGCCGGCGCGTTGGCGTGCAGAGACCGACCACAGGAGGCTGACATCCCCGGACTCCTGAGGTATCCCCTGGGAGACCGGGAGGTCTGGGAGATCCGTCTGGACCTCGACGGCGACGCCAGCTGTCCTCCAGCGCTCGCTCCCGGGGGACCCATCGAGCAACTCGACGGCCCGTTCCTCCTGGCCTTGGAGCCGCCGTTCCGCTACGTGATAGAGTCGCACGGCTGCGTCGACCCCCTCGATCTTCGCGTCTGCCGCACCCTCGC
>CAZNWW010000179.1:0-952 GCA_964576155.1 uncultured Myxococcales bacterium
TGAAGGGGCGCGTGTAGTACCGGTCGTCCTTCAGCGGCAGATAGTAGATCTTCTTGACCCGGTCCTTCCATTTGATACCGATGTCCACCGCGAAGATCGACAATAGCCTGCGCCCCGCCGTGATGTCGATAGCTATCTCGCCGTCGGTCCCTTCCACTAGCTCCATGAGGCGGTTCCTGTTCCCTACGAAATCATCGCCATCAACTGACACCATCTCGATCGAAGGGTCCCCCTCACCATAAGCGGCAAGGATCCTTCGGATGGATGCTTCGAGCTCCTCGAGGTCGACACGCCTGCTCTCGGGATTGATGAGCACGACCCGGTTGGGCACATACCCGTCCCGCTTGCATGCCGCCCAGATCGTGTTGGTGATGGGGTACGGGCTCAATCCGATGACTGCTATCCATGTACGCATGTCCTTCCCTCCGTTCTGGTTATGTTGGTCGTTTATTTATTCGTGACGTTCGCGCTCACCACCGCTCGTCCCACCTCGCCTTGAGCGAGCCCTCCGCAGGACACGGATGGATGCTGGGTGTCGATTCCAGACAGTATAATGGGCACAGTTACGTTGCGTAAGCAAGGTCGCCGGACGTTGGACCGTGGAAGGTGGAGTACAAAGCCGGCGATCTCTCTCAGGCTGGCTTTTTTCCCGGTCATCAACAGGCCCATCCTGAAGATCCTGCCCGAGAGCCAGGAAAGAAGGATGATGGACACGATCAGTATCGTCATGCTCGCGATGATCTCCGCGGGCGGGACCTCGCCCGATGACAGTCTCATCATCGTGGTGAAGGGCGCCGTGTATGGGAACAGCGTCATGGCCCGCGCGAGCAGGGAGTCCGGGGCCATGATGATGATCTGCTGGAACATGATGGGGACTATCGCGAGGAAGGTGAAGATGCTCGACGTATGTTCCGCTTCCTGCACCGATGGGGAGACGGCTGCAGCGCATGCG
>CAZNWW010000179.1:962-1681 GCA_964576155.1 uncultured Myxococcales bacterium
CATGCGATGGAGGTCGCGAACAGGAAATAACCCAGGAGGAAGTACACGATGGCGAGACCGATCAGCCAGGAGTACTCCAGCCCGGCAAGGAATCCCCCCAGGTCGGTCATCGACATCGCCACGAGCCCGACAAGGGTCCAGACGAGAGTCTGCAAGAGCAGATGGAGCAGGCCAGTGCATCCGTATCCTAGTATCTTCCCCGAGAGCAATTGCTCGGCAGAAATGGAGGAGAGCAGGATCTCCCCCGTACGCCGCTCCTTCTCCTCCAGGATCCCCCGCCTCAGGTCCCCGGAAGAGTTGATGATGCCCATCATCATCAGCCAGTAGAGGAGCAGGGCCAGAACGAACATGTTCTCATCGTCCTCCTTGACCTCTCCCAACTCGTCCAGTTCGATCATTTCCGCCGACATCGGGGCCTCTATCCTCTCCGAGAGCTCCTCGCCGACGTTCCCCTGCTTGAGCAGCCCCTTCATGATGAACGATCGGATAGCCCCTTTTGAACGCCCGTTGAGGAGAGAGCTGTTCATCGAATAGATCGTTATGTTTCCGGTTGCCAGGTAATCCTCGTGGATGACGAATAAGAGGGAGAGTTCATCACGCATCAGTGCCTCCCTGGCCGGTCCCGTGCCGGCGAACTCGGCGAATCCATCGCGTGGCCCGAAAAGGTCCGAACGGTCCACGAACCCGATGTTCTCGTTGTGACCGAGCCCCGGGGTTTC
>CAZNWW010000179.1:1691-7375 GCA_964576155.1 uncultured Myxococcales bacterium
CTGTATGAGATACATCGAGACGAGCATCAGGAGTATCATGAGTAAGGGCACCACGAATGCGGATACCAGGAAGCCCTTTCTCATGGCGGTCCTCGTGAACTCGAACAGCGCGACGGTCAGGGTCTTATTCCTCATTCCCGACCACCTCGATAAAGATCTCGTCCAGCGAAGGGGTCTTGACCTCGAACTTGCGTATAGTCACCCTCTCCACCAGTTCTCTCAGGATGGCCTGCGGGTCCGCCCCCCTCCCGATGATCAACTCCGCGAAGTTACCGTAATCGTTCACCCGCTCGATGTCTTCCAGGGGAGGGAGCTCCCCTTCGTATGCAACGACGATGGATGATCCGTGCCGGCCCTTGATCTCGTTCAGGTTCCCGTAGAGTACCTGGTCGCCCTTGTTGATCATGAGGATCCGGTCACACATCTTCTCGACCTCGTCCATCTGATGGGTGCTCATGATGATGGTCATGCCTCTGGATTTCAGATCGAGTACGATGTCCTTGACCAGCTCCTTGTTCACCGGATCCAGCCCGGAGAACGGTTCGTCCAGGACGAGGAAGTCCGGCTCGTGTATGAACGAGATGATGATGTGCAGCAATCTCTGCATGCCCTTGCTCAGTTCTTCCACGCTCTTGTCCCCGTACTCCCCGAGCTTCATCCTCTGAAGCCAGTGATCGATCCGTTCGTCGGTGGCATCGAACCCTTTCAACCGGGAGAAATACCTGATGCAATCGCGGACGGTCACGTTCGGGTACAGGTCGCTCTCCTCGGGCAGGTATCCGATCCGGTCCTTGATCGCTTCAGAGAGACGGTCTCCGAAGATGGAAATCCGACCCGAGTCGGGTCCGAGGATGTCAAGGATGATCAGGATCATGGTGGTCTTTCCCGCACCATTGGGGCCGAGGAGGCCGAACACCTCCCCCCTGTCCACGGAGAAGGAGATGTCGTTGAGGACTGTCTTGCTGTCGAAGCTCTTCGTCAGGCCCTCGATCCTCAATGTCACGCTATCAGCTCTAGAGTGTTTTTTTCCCGGGTGGGCCCGGCGAGCCGCTCCAGCTCGTCGCCCGCGACGGCCAGCGGCATCACCATCCCCACGGCGTCGTCGCCGATGATCGCCTGCTCGATGTGGCCGCCTACCGTGTCGTCTGCGTCCATGGAAAAGAGGAGTCAGGGGCGATATAAAAGAATTCCGCGTACGTGTAACAGGGTGACGTTCACGTTGGCGCTGGGATCCTTCCGCACGTGCACGAGGGCGCTACCGAGGCCTTAAGGGCATCCCGGTCCACGCCCCTGCTGCCAGGATCCATGAGCACCGCTCGGTCCGGTACGAAGCCGTCGAGCTTGCACGTCGCCCACGGGGGGCGGGTGATGGCGTTCTCGCTCTGGCCTATGGTGGTGATCCTGGTGCGCATGTCCTTCCCTCGGATCGATCCATGCATCTAGTCTTTTAATTCGTGACAGCAGGTGGATCAGGGACCTCCTCCCGGCGCCTCCCCGTGCAGCGAGTGGGGGCACACAGTCGCGAACCGGCACCCCTGGCACTTCCACGGACCGGGGTCGGGGGAGAACGCGCCCATCTCGTACGAGCTGTTCCTCCTCTTGAAGTCCGACACGATCAGCAGCCCTACCCTGTCGAGCTGCTCGGCGGAGAACTCGTGCCTGCGTACGTTCCCGGTCGCCAGGTACACAAGCTCGCTCCGCACCTTCTCCGGTGCTGCGCTGTAATACCGGCTCGCCCACAGCACGTAGGCGCCGAGCTGGAGTTCGCTCTCGTACGCGGGATCCTCGCGCCCTGTCTTCCAGTCGTAGACGACGATCGTGTCGTCGGCCATCCGGCATGCGAGATCGACCTTCACGGTCGCGACCACGTCGCCCACCGTGACCTCGTCGAACTTCTCGTGCCTCAGGTGCTCCGAGCCCTCGATGCGTGGCCATATCTTGGCGAAGAACGTCCCGAGCTTCCCGATGCCCCCGTCTTGCACCCGCTCGAAGTAGTTCTCGGGCTGCTCGACGCCGTTGTGGAACTCGATGATCTTATCCCGGGGTGTTCCCGTGAACTTGGCCATCTCGCTGACGAGGTGCTTGGCCGCCAGCTCCTCATTGACGGTCATCCCTCTGGCGAAGCGGTCCATCTGCTTCTCGATCGCATCGTGGACCAGCATACCCTCGAGGGCGGCGCGGGGTGTCAGCCCGCGCAAGGCCTTCAGTCGCGCAACGTCCACCTCATCAGAGGTCCGCAGTGCCGTGCCGATGTACCGGTACCAGTACTGTCGCCTGCACTCGTTCCAGAGCCTGTGCTTGCTGAACGACCACTTGTTGTACCTATGGAACCAGTCCTCGAGTTCGGGCATGGATCTTTCCCCTTGTTCTGTCGGTGTCATATGGGTGTCACCTTTTTCCGTCTTTCCGCCATGGACGGCTCACCGCCTCTCTCCCCGCCCCGCGCGAGCCCTCCGCCCGCCGGGTGCGCTTTACCCTCGAGGCTCGTGCCGGACGAGATGCCCGGCACCCCCGCCGTCAGGCCGAGCGGTAGCGGGAGTATATCCACCACCAGCCTGACGAAGGCGTTCAGCACACGATCTCTCCTCCATCACCTCCCCTTCACACGTCTCATCTCCCTCAGCGCTCGCTTCAGCATGAAATGGTAGACGAGCAGGACCGGGCCGACATGATACGAGACGGGCTCGATCCCGGCCTGGCGCATCCTGCACAGCGTCATCCCGCCACCTCCTCCGGGCACGGCATCATGCACACCGCCGCCACCAGTGCCAGCTTGCCAGTCTTGGATCCGACGACCTCCATCATCTCTTCCGGACCGGTGAGCCGCGTCCGCACCTCGTAGGTGATGACCGCGCCGTCCGGTATCTCGAAGTCCTCGTCCTCGACGTGGTCGTGGACAGACCATCCTCCCTTCATCCGTTTCACCGTGTACATCGTCATGATCGGAACACCTCCTTCATCATCACCCGTGCCGCAGCACGAGCATGCCAGCGACCGCCATGGGTCCACCAGCTTGTCGGCCCCGCTGTCACCCTCACCCGTCGCACTCCCTCCCATCCCCCGGTGGCCGACATTCCCAACCCTCGCTCCGCCCTTTCCCGTCCTCCGCAAGGGTATCAGGGTTCCCATCGAAAAGGAGCCAGTTCCTGATCGCGGGGACGAGCGGGGAGAAGAGGCCGAGATCGATGCCCTCGCGCTCCCCCAGCTCCCCCATGATGAAGAGCGCGGCCACTACGTGCTCGCACAGGTGGTGGTCCCCCTCGCTGCTTGAGCGGTAGTCCTCGCATGAGCACACGCAGTAGCGGCGCTCCAGGTTCACCGTGACGACGCGGGACGCGATCTCGAGCACGATCTCTCCGACCGCGCTGGTGCCCATGCGCCTGAGGTCGAACTCGGTCAGGAGGATGTTGGCGGCCCTGTTGAGCTTGTCCAGCGTGATCCGCCACTCGACGCCTCCCGGATCCCGCCACGTGGTCCACGCCGGTCGGTCCCGCCCGCCGGTCCTCGCGCCCTCGAGGTCCGCCGCCGGCGCCCCGCCCCGGGACGCGCTGTCCGAAGACGCCCCGGACACCTCGCGCGGACGCTGCCCAGGAGCCTGGCCGGTAACTCCTGTGCGCCTGGCCCCGCGCTCACGCATCTCCCTCTCCTGGCGCCTCTCCGCCTGCTCGAAGGTCTCACCCTCCTCCATCAGGATTATACCGGCGTACTCGGCGAGCTCCCTCTGCCGGTCGCTCCAGGAGCTGGCGCCCTCCCCGCTCCCGCCAGGCATCATACCCCCTCCCTTGGCGCCCGACACTCCCATACCCCGTCGCCCGCGCACGCGCTGCTGCGGTACCGCCCGCGGATGCCCGTCATCCCGACCTCCTCCCTTATCAATGCGAGGGCCCGGTCGAGCAGGCTGAGGTCGACACCCTCGCGCTCACCCAGTCGGCCCATGATGATGAGCGCCGCCGTTAGGTGCTTGCAGAGCCGGGGTCGGGTCCCGTTCTGCTCACGAAACTCCCGGCATGAGTAGCACTCGTAGAGGGGGCGGTAGCGGTCTCGATCCAGGTTGTCCTGACCCAGCGCCACTACGTGCGAGTCCACGACAAGCACCGGCTCGCCCGTTTGGCTGGTACCCAGGCGATCGATGAGATACCCGTGCTTCTTGATGAAGTGCTGGGCCTGTACCAGCGTCCACCGGGTCACATCCCATTCAGGGTGTTCCCCGCTCCGAACGGTCGCGCAGACCTGGTCGCCCGGTACGTCGGGCCCGACCGTTGCGCCCTCTGCGGCGGCGACTATTCCTTCGGGATACGAGAGCGATACGTACCGACGCCCTGCAGTTCTCATAGCGCCCTCCGTCAGAGCAGCGATCCGTGCGTCCAGCACGTCAAGGAGCTGGTCGCGCTGCCGCGACAGGGCTCTGGACGCTGACGTGACCTCGTGATCCACAGCGTCCTCCGGGGGTCTGAAGTCTGACCTGTACCGCATGAGTCGCTCCCGGGCGTTCAGGAGCGGAAGGACCACCCCCTCGTCGGGACCGAGCTGATACCACTGACCCACGCCCTGCCAGACTGCCCCCGATAGGTCCGCTCTGGTGTCGAGCGCGCTCGCGCATGCCTCGATATGGTGCTCGCACGCCAGCCTGAACTGTACGGGGTCCGGCATCCCGCCGTAGTACGCCCCGATATAACTTGACGTGAGCACGGACCTTCCGAGCTCCATGGTATCGAAGAAGATATCCGTCTCAGTCGCCGCGATGACGTCCTCCAGTGCAAGGGTGGCTGATATGAACCGGAGGAGCGTGACGTCCCTCTCACCGGGTTCTTCCGTCCCGCCCTCCAGGACCGACGCGGTTATCCGGCACATTTCCTCTAGGGAGGTGAGGCCGCGCGCCATGTCCTCGGTCCTGCCGCACTGGAGGCCGAGGGCCGCGTCCAGGGCAACGTCGACGATATGGTGGCGCTCGACCTGCGCATCCGCACCGTCATCCGATGAAGTCCGGTTAAAGGAGAGCATATCAAGAGGGTACATAAAGAGGTCGTCTCCCAACCCGGAGGCGACCCCCCCAAAAGGGAACAGGGGATCGGTCAGGCTTGTGAGCGCTCTCCCTATGCGTACGAGGTCGGACATGACTATGCGCTCATGCACGTCACCTGCGCCGCAGATGGCCAAGTGAAAGACGCGGGAGAGCGTCCATAATTCCGCCGCGCACAACGTGCGCGGGGGGCAGCACAGATGTAGTTGTGTGTCTAATGGTCCGTCCCTGAGGTCAGGGCACGTCCGCCCCGTGTCAAGGGGTACTGCGATCACTCGTGGGCCCGGGGCGGGACCTGTGCCACCAGTGATGAGGTGGGCTGACAAGGACGCAATTCGCTCGTCCAACTGCAATGAATCCATGGAACGGGCACGCGGTCGTCGCGAGAAAGACCGGGTGCGCATGATGTTAGAGATACTATCACCGGCGAACCGGAGGCACTCCATCATGTCATCCCTCTTCCCGGCGACGGCCTGGTGGTGCGCGCGTTCGCACGCGAGAAGGATCGTTCCGTCCTCAGCCACTGCCGCCACCGCTCCGCTCTTCGTGCAGCATCCCCTCGTACAGCACCCGCGCCAGACGGAACGTCACCGGCGGAGGACCGTCGAGCCCACCGCCGATCCTGTCCGCGTCGACAAGCGTAAGGACGTTGTCGTCGAGGTAG